>NZ_RZQT01000040.1:0-48403 GCF_003998485.1 Mesorhizobium sp. M7A.F.Ca.CA.001.04.2.1 | reverse complement strand
AGCGATCGTAGCCCGCCTCCTGCAGCCGCTTGATGGCGCTGACGGCCTCGCGGCCGGCAAAGTTCTGCCGGTCGGCGGCGCTTGGCGAGGGATAGACGATGTTGAGCGCCTGCCGGCCGACACGTTCGGCGGCAAGCTGGCCGTAGAATGTCGTGCCGTAGGCAGCGGCGCGCGCAAAATAATCCTTGGCGTTGCCCGGGCCGCCGACTTCGGCGGCACGGCCGAGCCAGTAATACGCGCGCGACAGCGTCATCGGCCCTTGGGCAAGGTCGGCGATGCGAGCGAAATGCGTTGCGGCAAGCTTGGGGTCGTTCAGGCCGCGCAACGCGTACCAGCCGGCATGGAATTCGGCGTCGGCCGCATTGGTGGCACTTTCGGCGGCGTGTGTAGCGACGATCTTGTACGCGGCCTTCATGTCGCCCTGGTCGACCAGTTCACGCGACAGCACCCGGCGCTCGACCCACCAGGCATCCGGATCGACCAGAGCTTCGCGATCGGTCGGTGCCTGCATCACAACGGCTGCAGCGCCGGCAAAATCCTCCTGCTTGCGCAAATATTCGGCCTGCGCGAAGAAGTAGCCGGCCGAACGTTGCATTGCCGGCACGGCCTTCAGCAGCTTGGGCGCGTTCTTGTCGCCTTTGTCGGCCGCCGCCCATGCATCGGCGAGCTGCTGGGCGCCGGCGAGGCCGGCGACGCGCAGCGCGGAATTCGCGCGGTCGGCATAGAACATGCGCTCCATGCGAAAGCGGTGGTCTGCGGCCGGGATCAGGCTGCCGAATTCCTTGATCAGCGCCGCCTCGTCCTTGGCCTCCAGGATCGCGGTGCGCCAGAAGGGCGACAGCACGGAACGCGCCGCCTTGGTATTGCTGGACGCCACATAGGCGCGGGCGAGAACCATCACACCTTCGAATGTCTGCGGCTGGCTGCCATCGAACGCCCTGATGACGATGTCGGGGGCAGGGTTCTCTCGATAGAGCGCGCGCTCGCTGTTCTTGCGCAGGGCTACGGTCCCCGGCCAGTTGGGCAGCATCTTGGCCGCAGCAGTGATATCATCGCTCGGAACCTTGTCGCCGCCATAAAGCGCGATCGCCCAGGCAAGGATATGCTGGTCGAGCGACTGCGCCGGAAGGGCATCGCGCACGCCACGAGCGCGGGGACTATCACCCTGCGCCAACGCATCCAGTCCGCTTTTCAGAGGGGCGACGTCGGGCAAGGGCGCCTGTCGCGTTCTGTCCTGCAGGTCTGGCAGCGCAATTGCCGCGCCTGGAATCGGAATGGCTGAGGTGACCCGTGCGTCCACGCTGCCGCTGATCGCCATGCCCGGCATCAGCGCGAGCGCGGCGCCAAGCAGCGCGAGAAGGTGAGGCCGACCGCCCGGCATGATCCCTAAATCTTTCCTTGTCCTGGCATTCCACAAGCTGGCGAAGATGCCTCGAAGCCTAAACTGAGGTCGTGAAGAGCCCGTAAACAAAGAGTTAGCGAGGCCGTTCGAATTGCGCTTGCTGGCACCATGGCAATGCTTGCCGCGCAACCATGTCGAGACTATGGTGCGCCGCTTCGCTTTCGGTTAGAAGGCGCGACCACAAACACCGACACAAAACACCAGAAGTGCCAAGGAGTTGGACGATATGCTGAGAGGCTCGCTTACTGCGCTCGTGACACCGTTCGAAAAGAGCGGGCGTTTCGACGAGAAAGCCTTTCGCGCGTTTGTCGAATGGCAGCTCGGCGAGGGCACGGCGGGCCTGGTCCCGGTCGGCACCACGGGCGAGTCGCCGACGCTGTCGCATGACGAGCATCGCCACGTCGTCAAGGTCTGCATCGAGGTGGCCAAGGGCCGCGCTCCTGTCGTCGCCGGCGCCGGTTCCAACAACACCGATGAGGCCGTTGGGCTCGTGCAATATGCCGAGAAGGCCGGCGCCGATGCCGCTTTGGTCGTCACGCCCTATTACAACAAGCCGACGCAGCGCGGGCTCTACGAGCACTTTGCCGCCGTCGCCAGGGCGACCAAGCTGCCGATCATCATCTACAACATCCCGCCGCGCTCGGTCATCGACATGATGCCGGAGACGATGGGCCGGCTCGTGCACGACTTCAAGAACATCGTCGGTGTCAAGGATGCCACCGGCAAGGTCGAACGGGTTTCCGAGCAGCGTGCCACGTGCGGCAAGGATTTCATCCAGCTTTCGGGCGAAGATGCTTCGGCGCTTGGATTCAACGCGCATGGCGGCGTCGGCTGTATTTCGGTGACGTCGAACGTCGCGCCGCGGCTGTGCGCCGAATTCCAGGAGGCAACGCTTGCCGGCGACAGCGCCAAGGCGCTGGATCTGCAGGATCGCCTGCTGCCGCTGCACAAGGCGATCTTCATCGAGCCTGGCGTTTCCGGCGCCAAATACGCGCTGTCGAAGCTAGGCAAGGTCGAAAACGTGCTGCGCTCGCCGTTGGTGACGATCGAACAGTCGACTGCCGACAAGATCGATGCGGCTATGAAGCACGCCGGCTTGATTAATTAGGGATGAGGCGCCACCTCTCCGCATCATGAATCAAGTCAGAAAAGCCGATCCCAACAACAAGACCGTTTCGGAAAACCGCAAGGCGCGGTTTTCCTATGAGGTGCTCGACACGGTCGAGGCCGGTCTGGTGCTGACCGGCACCGAGGTCAAGTCGCTGCGCCAGGGCCAGGCCAATATCCAGGACAGCTATGCCTCGGTCGAAGGCGGCGAGATCTGGCTGATCAATTCCTATCTGCCGGAATATCTGCAGGCCAACCGCTTCAACCACGAGCCCAGGCGGCGCCGCAAGCTGCTGCTCAACAAGCGCGAGATGGCGAAACTGTCGCAAAGCGTCGACCGCGAAGGCATGACGCTTGTGCCGCTAAAGATCTATTTCAACGACCAGGGCCGCGCCAAGCTGCTGCTCGCTGTCGGCCGCGGCAAGAAACTGCACGACAAGCGCGAGAGCGAGAAGCAGCGCGATTGGTCGCGCGAGAAGGGCCGGCTGTTAAAAGAGCGTGGGTAGGCTGGGGCCATTCGCTTGAAGAACCGGATTGTCCTCTTTGGTCTGGCCAGTCTGGTCTTGGTATGTTTCGTCGCAGCAGGCGGCTACATCTATTTCAGGGCATTCTCGCCGGACCGCGACAAATATCCGCTCAGGGGCATCGACGTTTCCCATCATCAGGGCCGGATTGACTGGCCGCGTGTCGCCGCCGACGATGTCGCCTTCGCAGTCATCAAGGCGACCGAAGGCGGCGATCATGTCGACGATGCCTTCGCGAGGAATCTGGAAGAGGCCCGCGCCGCCGGTCTCGCCGTCGGCGCCTATCACTTTTTCACCTTTTGCCGACCTGGCGCCGACCAGGCGAAGAATTTCATCTCGGTTGTGCCGCACGACCAGCCGCTGCTGCCGCCGGTCGTCGACATCGAATTCGGCGGCAACTGCCCGCAGCGGCCGACGCCCGAACAATTGAACGCCGAACTGGCCGCGTTCCTCGCTCCAGTCGAGGCGACGTTCGGCAAGCCTGCGATCGTCTATCTGACCGATGAGGCAGCGCAGACCTATGCAGGGCGCATTGCTGCCCGTCCGCTCTGGCTCCGCTCGTTGCTCCTGGAGCCGGACCGCGACGACTGGGTCTACTGGCAGTACCACAACAGGGGTCGCGTCGACGGCATCAATGGCGATGTCGATATGAACGTGCTGAAGGGTGGGCCGGCGGTGCTGGCTGCACTGTTTGCGCCATCAAGCTGATCCGCTGGCGCCCGACTCTATTTCCGCAGGAACGCCGCTATCTGGCTGAAAACGCTAACGAACATCGCTTCGGTCAGCACACCGGTGTTGGTGTTGTAGCGCGAGCAATGATAGCTCGAAAACAGCGTGATGCTGCCGGCCGGCAGCTGCCCGCCATGCTTGAACGGATAGGCGGCGACGCGCCCGCCCAGCGCCCGCACCGTCGACTGATGCGCGATCGATCCCAGTGCCAGCACGGCGCGCAGGTTCGGGAACCTGGCGATCGTCGGCACCAGGAATGTCCGGCAGGTGGCAATCTCAGCGCCCACCGGCTTGTTCTCCGGCGGCACGCAGCGCACCGCGTTGGTGATCGCGGTGCCGACCAGCTCCAATCCGTCATCTGGCCGCGCCTTGAACTCTCCGCGCGCAAAACCGTGCGAAATCATCGTCGAGTAGAGCAGGTCGCCGGCATAGTCGCCGGTGAACGGGCGGCCCGTTCGATTGGCACCGCGCAGGCCAGGCGCCAGCCCGACGATCAGCAACTGAACCGCCGCGTCACCCTCGGGTGGTAAAAAAGTCGGCACCGGCGCATTGAACCAGGACGGCTCGCGCTGCCGCCACTCGGCGATGAAGTCATGCAGCCTTGGGCAGAGCGGGCAATCGCGGCCGGGTTCGGAGGCGGAAAGCACGGTCAAGGCGACCGGCCTCAATAATCGTCCTCGTCGACTTCGGCCGGCTCGGGCCTGCGCACCGGCCGCTCGGACGGGTCACGGCCAACCTCGTTCTTCAGCGTCGTCAGGTCGATGAAATGGTCGGCCTGGCGGCGCAGATCGTCGGAGATCATCGGCGGCTGCGAGGCCATGGTCGAGACGATCGATACCTTGCGGCCACGCCGCTGCAATGCCTCGACCAATGTGCGGAAATCGCCGTCGCCGGAAAAGATGACGTAGTGGTCGACGACATCGGCGAGTTCCAGCGCATCGACGGTGAGCTCGATGTCCATATTGCCCTTGATCTTGCGGCGGCCGGTCGAGTCGGTGAATTCCTTGGCCGGCTTGGTGACCACCTTGAAGCCATTATAGTCGAGCCAGTCGATCAGCGGACGGATCGAGGAGTATTCCTGATCCTCGACCAGCGCCGTGTAATAATAGGCGCGCAGCAGATAGCCGCGCTTCTGGAAGCTCGACAGAAGCTTGCGGTAGTCGATGTCGAAGCCGAGCGCGCGCGACGTCGCGTAGAGATTGGCGCCGTCGATGAATAGGGCGATTTTTTCACGAGGGTCGAACATGGAAAATATTCCTTCTCGAAATAAACACCCGTCTAAACCAAATGCGATAGCGTTCGGTCAGGCTCATAATAAACCGGCTGACCTCTATGCCATCCGAGATAGCGCCAGTTTCGCGGCAATCCAAGGGCGCGTGCGGCACTGCAAGCAATTGTGATCGGGACACCGAACACATAGCACAGACTGGTTTTGCCAAATCGGGTGTTTGAACCAAGGTTTGGGCGCCATGCAACCCAGCCATTGCCATGATGCTTGTATTTTGACGGCGTTCGGGTTATGGACCGCGCCTGTTTTCCATCAAATCCATCGCATGAAAGGGGCAATCCATGGCCCGCGTAACCGTTGAAGATTGCATCGACAAGGTCGACAACCGCTTCGAGCTGGTGCTCCTTGCCGGCCATCGTGCCCGGCAGATCAGCCAGGGCGCGCCGATCACAGTGCCGCGTGACAACGACAAGAATCCGGTTGTGGCGCTGCGCGAGATCGCCGATGAGACGCTGTCGCCCGACGACCTCAAGGAAGATCTGATCCATTCGCTGCAGAAGCACGTCGAAGTCGACGAGCCCGAGGCCGATGGCGAGGCGATTGCCGATCAGACCGGCACCGCCGTTGCCGCCACCGACGCCGACGACGCCGAGGAGAACATCACCTTCGACCGGATGACCGAGGAAGACCTCCTGGCCGGCATCGAGGGCCTGGTGCCGCCGGAAAAGAGCGACGACTACTAAGCCAGCGTTCTGGACCTGCCTGGAATACGTTTCCGGCACTTCCGTCCAGTCAGTTTCGTGGCTATCTATGGGATGCGCCGTACGCTAGTGCGGCGCATCAATCATTTCAGCACCGCGAGATTCCGCCCATGATGCGTCAGTATGAGCTTGTCGAGCGCGTCCAGCGCTACAAGCCTGACGTCAACGAGGCGTTGCTCAACAAGGCCTATGTCTATGCCATGCAGAAGCATGGCCACCAGAAGCGCGCTTCCGGCGATCCGTATTTCTCGCATCCGCTCGAAGTCGCCGCCATCCTCACCGAAATGCATATGGACGAGGCGACGATCGCGGTCGCCCTGCTGCACGACACCATCGAGGACACGACCGCCACGCGGGCCGAGATCGACGATCTGTTCGGCCCCGAAATGGGCAAGCTGGTCGAGGGCCTGACCAAGTTGAAGAAGCTCGATCTGGTCTCGAAGAAGGCCGAGCAGGCGGAAAACCTGAGAAAGCTTCTGCTGGCGATTTCGGAAGATGTCCGCGTGCTGCTGGTCAAGCTCGCCGATCGTTTGCACAATATGCGCACCCTCGACCACATGCCGGAGGCCAAGCGCCTGCGCATCGCCGAGGAGACAATGGATATCTACGCGCCGCTGGCCGGGCGCATGGGCATGCAAGGCATGCGTGAAGAGCTGGAGGAGATCGCCTTCCGCTTCATTAATCCTGAAGCCTATCGCGCCGTCACCGCACGGCTTGCCGAAATCTTCGAACGCAACAAGGGCGTGCTGACGGACATCGAAAAGGCACTGTCCACGCTGTTCGAGAAGCATGCGATCAACGCCAGCGTAAAGAGCCGGCAGAAGAAGCCGTGGTCGGTGTTCCGCAAGATGGAGGCCAAGGCGCTGTCCTTCGAGCAGCTCTCTGACATCTTCGGCTTTCGCGTCGTCGTCGACACGGTCGAGGACTGCTACCGGGCGCTTGGCGCCATCCACACCGCGTGGTCGATGGTGCCGGGTCGCTTCAAGGACTACATCTCGACGCCGAAACAGAACGACTACCGCTCGATCCACACCACCATTGTCGGCCCGTCGCGCCAGCGTGTCGAGCTGCAGATCCGCACCCGAGAGATGAACAAGATCGCCGAATACGGCGTCGCCGCCCATTCGATCTACAAGGATACCGGCGGCAAGACGAATGGCGCCGCCCACGCGATTTCAAAGGAAACCAACGCCTACGCCTGGCTGCGCCGCACCATCGAGCAGCTTGCCGAAGGCGACAACCCTGAGGATTTCCTCGAAAATACCAAGCTGGAACTGTTCCAGGACCAGGTGTTCTGCTTCACCCCGAAAGGCATGTTGATTGCGCTGCCGCGCGGCGCGACACCGATCGACTTCGCCTATGCGGTGCACACCGATGTCGGCGACACCTGCGTCGGTGCCAAGGTCAACGGCCGCATCATGCCGCTGATGACGGAACTGAAGAACGGCGACGAGGTCGAGATCATCCGCTCCAAGGCGCAGGTGCCGCCGGCGGCGTGGGAATCGGTCGTCGTCACCGGCAAGGCGCGCTCGGCCATCCGCCGTGCCACCAAGAACGCCATCCGCAAGCAATATTCGGGTCTTGGCATCCGCATCCTGGAACGCGCCTTCGAGCGTGCCGGCAAGACCTTCACCAAGGAGAGCCTGAAGCAGGTGCTGCACAGGTTGGCGCGCAAGGACATCGAGGATGTGCTGGCCTCTGTCGGGCGTGGCGAGCTCGCCTCCACTGATGTCATGAAGGCGGTATTCCCTGACTACAAGGATGAGCGCGTCACCACGGCCGTCCCCAAGCCGCGAGAGGAGGGCTGGTCGAAGATCCGCAACGCCGCCGGCATGCTGTTCCAGATTCCGGGTCGTGCCGCGCGCAAGGACAAGGACCAGCCGCGCGATGGAGCCGTGCCGATCCGCGGCGTGCGCGGCGATCTGCCGGTGCGCTTCGCGCCGGAGGGGGCAGTGCCTGGCGATCGCATCGTCGGCATCGTCCAGCCGGGCACCGGCATCACTATCTATCCGATCCAGTCGCCAGCGCTGCAGGCGTTCGATGACCAGCCCGAGCGCTGGATCGACGTGCGCTGGGACATCGATGAGCGCACCAAGGAACGCTTTCCGGCGCGCGTATCGGTCACCGCCATCAACGCGCCGGGGTCACTCGCCGATATAGCGCAGGTGGTTGCCTCGAACGACGCCAACATCCATACGCTGTCGATGGTGCGCACTGCGCCTGACTTCACCGAAATGCTGATCGATCTCGAAGTCTGGGATCTCAAGCACCTCAACCGGCTGCTATCGCAGCTCAAGGACAATTCGAGCGTCAGCGACGCAAGACGCGTCAATGGCTAGACCATGCTCCGGTTTCGGACAAAGTCATGGTCAATCAAAAAGAGGCAGACATGAACACCGATGAAGTGCTGGGCATTTTCCGCGAGGCGGGTGCTGTTCTGGAAGGGCATTTCATTTTGACCTCGGGCCTGCGGAGTCCGGTCTTCCTGCAGAAGGCGCGCGTGTTCATGCATGCCGACAAGACCGAGCTTCTGTGCAAGGCGCTGGCGGAGAAGATCCGCGCAGGCGTGCCCGGCAAGATCGACTATGTCGTCGGCCCGGCGATCGGCGGGCTGATCCCGGCCTATGAGACCTCACGTCATCTCGGCGTGCCGGCGATCTGGGTCGAGCGGGAAGGGGGCGAGTTCCGCTTGCGCCGCTTCGAGATCGCCAGGGGGTCGCGTGTCGTCATCGTCGAGGACATCGTCACCACCGGCCTGTCGATCCGAGAGACCATCGAGTGCCTGCGCGATCTTGGCGCCGAGGTGGTTGCCGCGGCCTGCATCATCGACCGTTCGGCCGGCAAGACTGATGTCGGCGTGCCGCTCATCGCGCTTGCCGAGTATGAGGTCCCGGCCTATCCGGCCGACCGGCTGCCGCCGGAGCTTGCCGCCATCCCGGCGATCAAGCCCGGCAGCCGCAACATCTGACGGGGCATGCCGACATGCGTGAAGACAAATTGGAAATGATCGCCGGCATCGATCATTTCGTGCTGACGGTCGCTTCGCTGGAAGTGACCTGTGAGTTTTACCAGCGCGTGCTGGGTTTTGAGCGCATCGACGCGGCCGATCGACCGACGGCACTGGCTTTCGGTAGCCATAAGATCAATGTGCATGAGGTCGGCCGGACTTTCGAGCCAAAGGCGAAGTCGCCGACATCAGGATCAGGTGATTTCTGCCTGATCACCGAGCGGCCACTGGATGAGGTCCGTGCGCGGCTCGCGGCCAATGGTGTGGTGGTGGAACTCGGCCCGGTTGAACGTGTCGGGGCCCGAGGTCCAATGATGTCGGTCTATTTCCGCGACCCGGACGGCAATCTGGTCGAGGTCAGCGAATACCTGCCGTAGCCGCTGGCGGCGCTGTGCCTTTCGGCGATGCGACTGCCGTTCCTTAAATTTGCCGCGATTGTCCAATGTTCGAAGCAAGACCTGCCGCCCCGAAGGGCGGCGACAAGCGCGGCACAAAAGGTGTTTGGTTGTTCTTGCGCCAGCGCGTTGTTATATAAGCTGCCGATTGCCATAGGGTGATCGTCAAGCGCAAGATGTGGCTGCCACGCCCGGCTGAAGGTGCCGTTGCGGGCGCTGTGGAACGGGAACAGAGTGCTATTTCGACGCCGCAAGCCTGATGGCCTTTATGAGCGGGTGCGTACCTATCTTTGGCCGCGCCGCTCGTTTTCGCGCTCGCTTCAGTATTTTTCCAAGCGCATCCTGCGGCTGAAGGCCACACCGCATGCGGTGGCGGCCGGCGTTGCGGCCGGTGTCTTCGCTTCATTCTTCCCCGTCGGTTTCCATTTCATCATCGCTGCCATCCTGTGCTGGGTGATCGCCGGCAATCTGGTGGCGGCGGCGCTTGGCGCGGTTTTTTTCGGCAACCCGCTCACCTTCCCGTTGCTATGGGGCGCGTCGTGGGAAACGGGCAAGCTCATCCTGCATGACCGTTTGCCGACACATGGGCCGCCGGCGCATCTGGGCGAGATGTTGCACAACCTCTCCTTCGCGCAATTGTGGAAACCGGTCCTTGAACCGATGCTGATCGGTGCGGTTCCGCTCGGCTTGATCTTCGGGCTGCTGTTCTACGCCATCACGCGCTGGGGTATGAACGCTTTCCGCGAACAGCGGCGCAAACGCCTGGCCGAGCGCGCAAGCCGGCATGCGCAATCGTCCCATCCCGGCGCAAGCATCGGTTCCACTGCGCGATGATCATCGGCATCGGCAGCGACCTGATCGACATCAGACGCATCGAGAAATCGCTGGAGCGTCACGGCCAGCGCTTCGTCCAGAGAATCTACACCGACATCGAACAGGCGCGTTCGGACAATCGACGCGCCCGCGCGGCCTCCTATGCCAAGCGTTTCGCCGCCAAGGAGGCCTGCGCCAAGGCGCTGGGCACCGGACTGGCGCAGGGCGTGTTCTGGCGCGACATGGGTGTCGTCAACCTGCCCAGTGGCGCGCCGACCATGGCGCTGACGGGAGGAGCGCAGGCCAGGCTGGACAAAATCCTGCCAAAGGGCCATCGGGCGGCAATCCACCTCACCATCACGGATGATTTCCCGCTCGCTCAAGCCTTTGTGATCATCGAGGCGCTGCCCGTCGAAGAAGCGCCACATTGATTGCCTCTGACGACCGGCATTGACGTTGCCCAGCGCGCGCCGAGACTCTATACCATCCAACGCACAATCGAGGACGACATGAGCGTGGCTGAAAAATCCGAGAAGAAATCCGGCGGGCTTGGCGAGACCGTCAGCGTCATCGTCCAGGCGCTTTTGCTCGCCCTGGTCATCCGCACGCTGCTGTTCCAGCCTTTTTCGATCCCGTCGGGATCAATGCGGCCGACGCTTTTGGAAGGCGACTATCTGTTCGTCACCAAATGGTCCTATGGCTATTCGCGCTATTCGCTGCCTTTCGGACCCGATATTTTTTCGGGCCGCATCTGGGGCTCCGAGCCGAAGCGCGGCGACGTGGCGGTTTTCAAGTTCCCGCCTGATCCGTCCGTCGACTATATCAAGCGCGTGGTCGGCCTGCCGGGTGACAAGATCCAGGTCAAGGACGGCCAGCTGTTCATCAACGGCGTCGGCGTGCCGCGCGTGAAAACAGGCCAGATCGACAATCCCGACATCACCGAGGAATCGCGCCCGATCGATGTCTATCGCGAAACCCTGCCCAACGGCGTCAGCTACGACACGCTTGACCTGAATTCGAACTCGATCGGCGACAACACCCGCGAATTCGACGTGCCGCCCGGCCACTATTTCATGATGGGCGACAACCGGGACAATTCCGCCGACAGCCGTTTCACCGTCGGCTACGTTCCCGCGGAAAATCTGGTTGGCCGCGCCAATCTTGTCTTCTTCTCGATCGCCGGCAAGGCGAGCCCTCTCGAAATCTGGAAATGGCCGTCGCTGATGCGCGCTTCGCGCCTGTTTCACTTCGTCAATTGATGGCTTTGAAGCGCCCGACAGGCGAAACACTGGCCGGTTTGGTGAAGGCCAAGACCGGTTACGTCTTCAAGGATATCCGTTTGCTCGAGACCGCCTTGACGCATTCCAGTGCGGTCAAGGCGGCCACCAACAACCAGCGTCTTGAATTTCTTGGCGACCGCGTGCTCGGGCTTGTCGTCGCCGATATGCTTTTCGAAAAATTTCCCGATGCGCCGGAAGGTGAAATCGCGCCGCGCTTCAATGCGCTGGTCGATGCGCGGACCTGCTCCGAAATCGGCATCGAAATGCAGCTGGAGGATCTGGTCCGCGCCGATTCTGCCTTGAAGATGCGGTCGCGTGGCTCGGGCGGAAACTATCTGGCGGATGCGGTCGAAGCGCTGATTGCGGCGGTTTACGTCGACGGTGGCATCGAGGCCGCGCGGCGGTTCGTCCTGCGCTACTGGGAACCGCGCTCGCATACGGTGATCGCAAAGCCGCTCAATCCGAAATCCGATCTGCAGGAATGGATTGCCAAGACCAGCGATATCAGACCCGAATATGTGATCGACAAGCGCGAGGGACCCGACCATCAGCCGGTCTTCACTGTATCCTTGCAGGTCCGCGGCTTTGTGCCGATAAGCGGCACCGGCGGCTCGCGCAGGGCGGCCGAAGAAGCGGCGGCTTCGGCATTTCTTGTGCGCGAAGGCGTTTGGGCCGCCGCATCGGCCCAAAAATCGGGGGGCTCGCGGCCCTCCAGTGAAGGGAGCGCGGCATGACCGCTACCGAAGAGCCGGCGACCACAGCCGCCGCCACGCATTCCGGCTTTGTCGCGCTGATCGGCGCGCCCAATGCGGGCAAGTCGACCTTGGTCAACCAATTGGTCGGCGCCAAGGTGTCGATCGTCACCCACAAGGTGCAGACGACCCGCGCCATCGTGCGCGGCATCGCCACGCATGACAATGCGCAAATCGTTTTCGTCGACACGCCCGGCATCTTCAAGCCGAAGCGGAGGCTCGACACGGCGATGGTGACCACCGCCTGGGGTGGGGCCAAGGACGCCGATATCGTACTGCTTCTGATCGACGCCGAGCGCGGCATCAGGGGCGACGCCGACGCCATCCTCGAACGGCTGAAGGATGTGCGCCAGCCGATGGTGCTGATCCTCAACAAGGTCGACCGCGTCAAGCACGAAGCGCTGCTGGCTCTGTCGGCGGCAGCGAACGAAAGGGTGCCGTTCAAGCGCACCTTCATGGTGTCGGCGCTGACCGGTTCCGGCTGCAAGGACGTGCTCGATTATCTGGCCGAGTCTCTGCCGGTCGGTCCCTGGTACTATCCGGAAGACCAGATCTCGGACCTGCCGATGCGCCAGCTCGCGGCCGAGATCACGCGCGAGAAGCTTTATCTCAGGCTGCATCAGGAATTGCCCTATTCCTCGCATATCGAGACCGAGAAATGGGAAGAGAAGCCGGACGGCTCGGTGCGCATCGACCAGACCATCTATGTCGAGCGCGACAGCCAGAAGAAGATCGTTCTCGGCCACAAGGGCGAGACCATCCGCGCCATCGGCCAGGCGGCGCGCATGGAGATAGCAGGCATCCTCGAACAGAAGGTGCACCTGTTCCTGTTCGTCAAGGTGCGCGAGAACTGGGGCGACGACCCCGAGCGCTACCGCGAAATGGGGCTCGAGTTTCCGCGCTAGGCTCGATGGTCAGCAAGCCGAACATCGACATAACGCTTGTCAGCCGATTGATCGCCACGCAATTTCCCAAGTGGAAGGATCTTCCGGTCAGGCCGGTTGCATCAGGCGGATGGGACAACAGGACCTTTCATCTGGGCGGCGAGATGACCGTGCGACTGCCAAGCGTCGCGGCCTATTCCCTGCAGGTGGAAAAGGAGCATCGCTGGCTGCCGAGGCTCGCACCTCTGCTGCCGCTGCCGATCCCGGTGCCGCTGGCGATGGGAGTTCCGGCCGAAAGCTATCCCTGGCACTGGTCCGTCTACCGCTGGATCGAAGGCGAGACGGCAGAGCGCGAGCGGATTGCCAGCCTGCCGCAATTTGCGACCGACCTGGCCGCGTTCCTGGTCGCCCTTCAGCGTATCGATGCCACCGGTGGACCGGCGCCGGGACAGCACAATTTCTTTCGCGGCGGAGCACTCAGCGTCTACGATGGCGAGGCCCGGCAAGCGATTGCCGCCCTCGACGGCAAGATCGATACGGCCGCAGCCAGTGCGGTGTGGGAGGCAGCACTTGCCGCACAATGGCACGGTGCGCCGGTCTGGTTCCACGGTGACGTCAGCTGGGGAAACCTGTTGGTCAGGCAAGGCCGATTGAGCGCGGTGATCGACTTCGGAACCTCCGGCGTCGGCGATCCCGCCTGCGATCTGGCGATTGCGTGGACGCTGTTTGAAGGCAAAAGCCGGGAGGCGTTTCGTGCCGGGCTTCCGGCCGACGAGGCGATGTGGGCGCGCGGTCGTGGCTGGACGCTTTGGAAGGCGCTGATCACGGTCGCTGGACAGATCGACGCCAACCCTGTTGAGGTTGAGAAATCCTGTCACGTAATCGATGAAGTCCTTGCCGACCGCGCGCGCGAGCGTGAAGCGCCGAACGATAAGCCGCTCTAGCCAACCAAAACCCAGTCCCGTCGCCAAACATCCGCCGTCGCATGGCGCGACCAGGGACATTCCGACCGACGCATGCTTCCCGGGAGTGCCAATCCGCCTGATCGAGGCGGACGACCACGTCGCCCGTGTCGCCAAGGTCGACTGAGAGGCGTCACGGAGGAATCGTTTTTGAACGGTTGGCTGCTGTCACAATCGGGGACGCCACAGCGCTCCAGGGTTTCGATCGTCTTGGAAGAAGCAGACAGGCTTGGAAGCGTCATCCCGCTTTTCGCCTCGGCATCAGAGTGAGATTGGCGAATGGGCGTCATCTGGCGATAGAGGGGTCGGCAAGATTCAGGTCGATGTCGGCGAAAACCAGGTAGATATTCCACATTGTGCGGTATTTTTAGAAATATAAAACGTTGAATTATATTTAGCCGCGAAAGTATCCCGTATATATATTCAATATGTGACGTTGTGCCACTTGTGCCATTCGCCGTCACGCAAAGTGTTATTTGTGCAACACAGCATTAATCTGTTCACGGAATTGGCATTATTTCGGAAATCGTCATTGAAGGCAGATGATCGATGGGTATGTTCGCCGCTGAAAAGGGCGAGCGGTGTGAGCCTTTTTCGTTGTGGGGGTGAGGCGGGAAAACATTGCCGCCAGCCACAAATCCGAAGCCATTTATAACTATGACTGGAGAGGTCAGAAAATGAACATCAAGAGCCTCCTTCTCGGCTCAGCCGCGGCCCTGATCGCGGTCAGCGGCGCGCGCGCCGCCGACGCTGTCGTCGTCGCCGAACCGGAACCGGCCGAATACGTCAAGATTTGCGACGTCTACGGCGCCGGCTACTTCTATATTCCGGGCACCGAGACCTGCCTGCGCATCGGCGGTTATCTCCGCTACGACATGGGCGTCGGCGATTCCGGCTCGCTCGATGGCGCCAACAACGTTGCCGATCACATGGACGGCGATAGGCACGACACCTATTACAAGAACATGCGCTTCACGCTGAGGACTTATACCGGCCAGGAAACCGAACTCGGCACGTTGAAGACCTTTACCGAAACTCGCTTCCAGTTCGGCAACTCCTCCGGCGACTATACAGGCGACGGCACCGGCTGGCAGGCCGGCAACAAGACCACCACCCTCAATTTCGCCTGGATCCAGCTCGGTGGTCTGCGCGTCGGTAAGGATGAAACGGTATACGACCAGTTCATCGGTTATGCCGGCAATGTCATCCAGGACACGCTCATCCCGTATGGTGTCAAGGATACCAATCTCATCAGCTATTACTTCGACGCTGGCAGCGGCTTCACGGGCGTGGTCTCGCTTGAGGAAGGCACCGCCGTCAACACCATCGACAGCTATGTTCCGCATGTCGTCGGCGGCTTGAAGTACAAGGGCGACTGGGGTGCGATCACTGGCGTCGTGGCCTATGACAGCAACTATGAGGAAGTGGCCGGCAAGGTCCGTTTGGACGTCAACGTCAGCAAGGAACTGACGCTGTTCGTCATGGGCGGCTACGGCACCAACGACAACATCAACGACTTCGGCACAGGCCGTACCCAATACAAGCCGTGGGGCGGTAACTGGGCAGTCTGGGGTGGCGGCACCTACAAGTTCAACGAGAAGACCTCGTTCAACGCCCAGATTTCCTATGACGACTGGAAGAACCTCGGCGTCGCTGCCAACGTTGCCTATACCATTGTGCCCGGCTTTACGGTCACGACTGAAGTCGATTACCTCAATGCAGGAAAATTCGACGACTTCGACTTCAACAACTGGACCAAGGCCGACAAGAAGAGCAGCGTCGGCGGCATCGTCCGCTTCCAGCGCAATTTCTAGCAGATCGACTGACCTCACCAGCCCGCCCGCAGCACATCGCTGCGGGCGGTTTTTTATGCATTGGTGTGAGAGTTACCCAGGAGCCAAGCCCATACCTTGATTTCGCCACCCGATCGGTGAAAAGCTCCTGAAATGGAATGGCGCGACGAGGGAATCATTCTCGGCACCCGCAAGCATGGCGAAACCAGCGCCATTCTCGAGGTGCTGACGCGAGCGCATGGCCGTCATCTCGGCCTTGTTCGCGGCGGCCGTTCGCGCAAACAGCAGCCCGTCCTCCAGCCCGGCAATCGCGTCGACCTGTTGTGGCGTGCGCGCCTTGATGAACATCTCGGCACGTTCCAGGCCGAAGCGATCGAGATGAATGCTGCCCGGTTGATGGACAGCGCCGTCGCCGTCTACGGCTTGCAGACCATGGCCGCGCATCTGCGCCTGCTGCCCGAGCGCGACGCGCATGAAGGTCTCTACGAAACGCTTGCCGTAATGATCGTCCATCTCGACGATGCCGACATTGCCGGCGAACTGGTGGCGCGTTTCGAGCTTCTGGTGCTGGACGAACTCGGCTTCGGCCTCGATCTCAGCCAATGCGCCGCCACCGGCACGCGACAGGACCTGGCCTATGTTTCGCCGAAGTCGGGACGCGCGGTATCGCGCGAAGCCGGTTTGCCATGGCGCGACAGGATGCTGGCTCTGCCGGCCTTCCTGCAGCGCGGCTCCGGCCTGCGCGCGGATGCGGCTGATGTCGACGACGCCCTCCGGCTCACCGGCTTCTTCTTCAACCGCCACGTCTATGAGCCGCGCGGCATCGAGCCGCCGGACGCTCGTACCGGCTTCCTCGCCGCCTTGCGCAAACATCACGCACGCGGCAAGGCCATAGCTGGCGAGGACGCAGCCAGAGAAATCCTCACATGAGCGAAGTCGAACTTTATCCTGGCCGGGTCTCACCGCTCGGCCTCGGCACCATTCCGCACGCCGACATCCTGAAATACACCGGTTTGGAATTGCTGCAGCGCATCGTCGACGGCAAGTATCCGGCGCCGCCGATTTCCTTCCAGCTGAATTTCACTCTCACCGAAGTCTCGGAAGGGCGCGCTGTCTTTCGTGGCATGCCGAGCGAGCGCCATCTCAACCCGCTGGGCAGCGTGCATGGCGGCTGGGCGGCGACGCTGCTCGATTCGGCACTGGCCTGTGCCGTGCAGACGTTGCTCGAAAAGGGCGAGGCCTATACGACGGCGGAGTTCAAGGTGAATTTGACGCGTCCCATCACGCCGAAGACCGGCGAAGTGGTCTGCGAGGGCAGGGTTGTTCACAAGGGCCGCACGTTGGCGGTGTCGGAAGCGACGCTGAAGGATGGCGGCGGCAAGCTGCTGGCTTTCGGCACCGAAACATGCTCGATCTTTCCGGCCGCCAATCTGGCGGCGCGCTGAGTTTTCTGGCCGCTTGGCCGCCGCATTTGAATGTCAGTACGACGAATGTCAGTGAAAACTGGCCTGGTTTGGGGGAACCGCCATGTTTGAAAGCCTGATTGGCCTAGTCGCCATCATCGCCTTGTTCGTCATCATTTCGCGCCAGCAGAGCCGCATCGGCCTTGTCGAGCGCGAGCTTGGCGCGCTGCGCAGCCTTGTGCTCTCGGGAGCCGTGCCGCCTGCGGCCAAGCCGTCCGAACAGGCGGTGGCCGACAACGTGCCCGCCGATGTGATTCCAGCCGTTGCGGCAGCGGCCGACATTCCCTCTCCAGCGACAAGCGAGCCGGTCGCCGCACCGGCGCCAGCCACGGAAACGGAAGACTCGACCGGCGAGATCGTGTCCGGGCCGTGGACCGCTCCAGAACCGGCGCCGAAGGCGGTGGAACCCGCGGAGCTTCCCGGAGCGACGAAAGCCGCCCGCCAATCCGATGTCGAAACCGCGCTCGGCACCCGCTGGGCGGTCTGGGTCGGCGGCATCGCCCTGGCGCTGGGCGGTCTGTTCCTGATCCGCTACACCATCGAAGCCGGCATTTTCGGCCCCGGCGTACGGCTGACCATGGCCGGCGCGCTCGGCCTTGTGCTGGTCGCCGGCGGCGAGTTCATCCGCCGCACCGGCTTCAAGATGCCCGTACAAGGCGCCGCGGGCGCCTATATTCCGGCGATCCTGACAGCGGCCGGTGCCTTCATCCTGTTCGGCACCGTCTATGCCGCGCATGGCATCTACGGCTTCATCGGCCCGGCACTCGCCTTCACGCTGCTCGGCGTCATCGGCGTGGCGACGATCGCGGCAGCCCTTGTCCATGGCCAGGCGCTGGCCGGCATCGGCCTTGTCGGCGCCATGGTGACGCCGGTGCTGGTCGCCTCGCAGGCACCCAGTCCCTGGGCGCTGTTCGGCTATCTCGCCATCGTGCTTGCCGCCACCGGCGTCATCGCCCGCATGCGCGACTGGAAGTTGCTGATGGCGGCTGCCTTTTTCGGCACCGGTGTCTGGACCATTCTCTATATGACCGATGCGCCGGGGGCGAACCTCTCTGCCATCCTGTTCATCGACGCCGTCACGCTGGCCGTGCTCGCCCTTGTCTGGCTCGCTCGCCGTGGCGACGAAACCACGCCAGACAGGGCTTTCGACTGGCCGTCCATCGTGCCTGGCCTGTTCGTCGCATTCTCGGCACTGGGCCTGTCGGTAGACCCGGCCTTTGCTGCCGCCGGCTATGCCTTGCCGGGCGCGGTGGTGATCGCCGCGATGGTGGCGGTCACGCTTTATCGTCCGCTGGCGCTGCCGCTCCTCTATGCCGCGGGACTGGTCACGGTGCTGATCTATCTCGGCATTATCCCGCCAACCTCGATCGCTTCCGATTTTTCGGGCGGCGCCTTGGGCGTCGACGGACTGCCGGTGGCCACGTCCAACGCGCTGACCTTGCGCATCGGCATCGCACTCGGCCTGGTCTTCATCGGCGCCGGCTTCTGGGCCGCGCGCCGGTTCGCCGCCGGGACACAGATACGTGCAGCCTCATGGGCGGCGTGGGGCGTCATCGTCCCGCTGGTCGTCCTGCTGGCGCTCTGGTTCACTTTCGGCAATCTCGACCGTGACCCTGTCTACGCCGCCGCAGCGGCACTGCTGGTCGTCATTTTCGCCGCCGGCGGCGAGTGGATCGCGCGGGCCGAGGAGCCGCCGCTCAAGGGCGGCATCGCCGTGTCGTTTGCCCTGGGCGGCGCGGCCATCGCCGGGCTGCTGCTGATGCATATGGCTTTCGATTCCGGCTGGACCACCATCCTGCTCGGTGCGGCGGCCATCGTGCCGGCGCTGGCCACGCGCTGGCGCGTCTATCCGGTGCTCGGCTGGATTTCGGTCGGCGCGGTGATCGCGGTGCTTGGCCGTGTCGCCTTCGACCCGACCATTGTCGGCGCCGGGTTCCTGTCGACGACGCCGGTGTTCAACTGGCTGTTGCCCGGCTACGGCGTGCCGGCGCTGGCCTTCGGCTTTGCCGCCTGGCAGCTTGCGCGCACAACGAATGGCCGGCCGCGCCTTGCCATGGAGGCGGCAGCGGCACTGTTTGCGCTGCTCACGCTCGCCATACTGGTGCGCCACGCCATGCACGGTGGCGTCATCGACACGGGTGCCATGACGCTCGCCGAACAGTCGATCTACACCCTGATCGCCATCGGTGCCGGCGCAATCCTGGTCGCTATCGACATGCGCTCGCCAAGCTCGGTGCTGCGCTATGGTTCGATGGCCGTCGGCGTAATCTCCGTCGGCTTCATCGTCATCCGGCACTTCGTGGTGCTGAACCCGCTTTTCACAGACGAATCGACCGGCCGTATCCCGGTGTTCAACCTGTTGTTCCTCGCCTATCTCCTGCCGGCGGTCGCCGCCGGGGGACTGGCGCTCTACGCCAGGGACAAGCGGCCAAAATGGTATGCGCAGATGCTGGCCGTGGTGGCTGCCGCGCTTGCCTTCGCCTATGCCACGCTGTCGGTGAGGCGCCTGTTCAAGGGCGAATTCATCGGCCTGTGGAGCGGCCTCGGCCAGTTGGAAACCTACACCTATTCGGCGCTCTGGCTGGTTATCGGCGTGGCGCTGCTCACCGCCGGCGTCTGGCTTAAATCGCAGGTGCTGCGCATTGCCTCCGCCGCGCTGATCGCGATCGCCGTGCTGAAGGTCTTCATATTCGACATGTCGGAGTTGGAAGGCGTACTCCGGGCGCTATCCTTCATCGGCCTCGGCGCGGTTCTGATCGGTATCGGCCTGTTCTATCAGCGGCTTTTGACACGGGCGGCGAAGGAAAACGGATAAAGGCAAGCAAGAACAATAAGATTTCACCCCGACCGGGAATAAATCGGCCAATGGGCTCGTTATCTCATTGCTTGGGTGACCGGAGCGGCGGACCGCTTCGCGCTGGCCGCTTGCGCCGCGCCCGGAAGGCGCGTTCAATCCAGATCAACAAGGGCGACCCCGAAACCAGCGGTCATGGACGAGAAGAAGGCAGCAATCCTTGGCGAAATACCGCGCCTGCGCCGTTACGCACGCTCGCTTTTGCGCGACCGCGACGCTGCCGACGACCTTGTCCAGGATTGCCTGGAGCGGGCGCTTGTGCGGCTCGACAACTGGCAGACAGGAGAAAGCCCCCGGAGGTGGCTGTTTACGATCATGCATCATTTGTTCATCGACCAGATGCGCAAGGTGAACCGCCGCGGCGAGGCGGCGATGTTGCCGCTGGAGGCGGGCGAGGCCGTTGCCCAGCCGGCAGAGCAGGTGGAGAGTATCGCCTCGCGCGAGATCATCGACGCGTTGCAGGCGATCAGCCCCGATCGACGCGCAGCTCTTGTCATGGTTGCCATCGAAGGTTTTTCCTATGCCGAAGCCGCCAACATTCTGGGCGTCCCCGCTGGCACGCTGATGTCGCGCATTGCGCGCGGGCGTGAGGAATTGCGTGGGTTGCTGGACGATACGGCGCGTCGCCGCGCGATAAGGATCGTCGAGAAATGATCCGCCGCGACTTTTCCGAACGGGACATCCACATGGCGCTCGATGGCGAGCTGCCTGCAGACGAGCGCGCCGCTTACGACGCCTGGCTCGACGCCAATCCCGAGATGAAGGCCAGGAGCGCCCGTTTCACCGCCGACCGGACGGCGCTGCGTGCCGCCTTCGCCGGGGTGCTGGACGAAGCCGTGCCTGCGCGGTTGCGCAAGGTCGTGCTTGGCGAGGCGCCGGTCAAGGCAGCTGTGCCACGCTCGCGCTGGTGGCTTGCCGCTGCCGTGTTGCTGGTCGCCGCCGGCGGGCTTGGTGGCTACCTTGCCGGCGTCGACGGCATCGGCCAGGAGGACCCGGCGGAAGATCGGCTGGCCGAGCAGGCAATCGCGGCCCATGTCATCTATGCCGCCGAAAAGCGGCATGCCGTCGAGGTTCCGGCCAGCGACAAGGACCATCTGCAGACCTGGCTGTCCAACCGGGTAGGGTTGAAGCTGGTGGCACCCGACTTGACCGCGAACGGTTTCCAGTTGGTCGGCGGCCGGTTGCTTCCGGCAGGCGAGAGCAAGGCCGCCATGCTGCTTTACGAGGACGGCAATGGGCAGCGTATATCGCTGTTCGTCACCACGGAATCGACGGAGAATGCCAAGGGCACCTACGCCGCCACGCAAGACGGACCCGAGGCCGTCTACTGGCTGGACAAGGGCTATGGCTGCGCCGTCGTCGGCTCCTTGCCGCGCGAGCGGCTGAACGAGGTCGCCAGGAACGCCTACACGCAACTTGTAAACGGGCTGGCAAGCTGAACGGCACCGCTTTTGCCGGTGCCGTCGATCCGCGAATGCCGATCCGGCCGAAGGACCTTTGCGCCCGTCGGATCGGCGTCGGATTTGTCACAATTCGGCCCTAATCGAGGTGCGATAGCGCTTGATGAATGCCGTCGCATCGCCCCGAAAATCGGAAACGGTTTTTGGAAAAACGAGGCGAAGATTCAAGGTGGTGGAGCGGACTTCGTGCGCCCAGGTGGACGCCGGTTTTCCCAACGCCCTGGTTGGCGTCAAGGACGTGTTCGAGTAGGGCCATTTCCACCACCAATCGAGGTTTTCTGAAGCCGCATGCCTGCCGAGATCCGCACGGCCCGCGCGTCTGACGTCGATGATCTCGCCGCCATCGAGAAAGCTGTTTTCTCAAGCGACCGTATTTCCCGCCGCTCCTTCCGACTGTTCATCGAGCGTGAAACCGCCGAGACGCTGGTCGCCGAAGTCGACGGCCGCGTGGCCGGTTATGCGATCGTGCTGTTTCGCAAAGGCAGCGGCGTGGCGCGCCTCTACTCGATTGCGACCAGTCCGTTTTTCGGCGGGCTGGGTGTCGGCCGCATCCTGCTCGGATCCGCCGAAGATGCCGCCTTCGAGCACGACCGCATGATGCTGCGTCTCGAAGTTCGCGAAGACAACAGCCGCGCGATCCGCATCTACGAACGGGCCGGTTATCGCAAGATCGGGCGTGAGCCCGGCTACTATGAGGATGGCGAAACGGCACTTCGCTACGAAAAAACCTTGCGTGGCGACATTCCGATCGCCACCAAGGTGCCGTTCTACCCGCAGACCTGCGAATTCACCTGCGGTCCGTGCTGCCTGATGATGGCGATGGCCAATTTCGATCGCGGCTTCGTGCCGGATCCGGTCATGGAAATCCGCCTGTGGCGTGAAGCGACGACCGTCTTCATGATGTCGGGTCCCGGCGGTTGCGAGCCGTTCGGCCTCGCTGTCTCGGGCTACGAGAGCGGGCTCGCGGTGGAGATCTACGTCTCCTTCTATGGCGCGCTGTTCCTGCAATCGGTGCGCAGCGAGGACAAGCGCAGGGTAATGGAACTGGCGCAGGTCGACTTTCGCCGACGCGCGGAACTTTACGGCATCCCGGTGAATTACCGTGCATTCACAATCGACGATATCCGCGCTGCGATCGCTGGGGGAAAGCTGGTGCTGGTGCTGATCAGCGGCTTCCTGATGTTCGGCAAGAAGGTGCCGCACTGGGTGCTGGCGATCGGCGATGACGGCGACCATATCCTGATCCACGACCCTTGGGTCGAGGATGAAAGGCAGGAGACCATCCTTGATGCAGCCAACATTCCCGTGCCTTACGGCATCTTCATGAACATGGCGCAGTTCGGTCGCGATGGACTGCGGGCCGCCATCACTCTGGGAAAGCGTGACAGACAATGACCTGGGTCATCCTTACCGGCAGGCAGAGCGATCTCGACCAGGTGGCGACACCGCACAAGATCATCACCAACCGCGACTATCTCGCGCATCCGTCATTGTTTCGCGGCCAGCGGCCGAAGGTCATCAACCTGTCGAACAATTACGCCTACCAGAGCCGCGGCTACTATGCATCGCTGCTGGCAAGCTCGCGCGGCCACAAGGTGATCCCGACCGTCGAGACGATGATCGACCTGTCGGAACGCAAGCTCTATGAGCACGCGCTGCCGGAACTGGAACTGGCGCTCAACAAATGCCGCAAGGATCTTGGTGGCGCCTTTCCGCAAAAGGTCTGCATCTTCTTCGGCATCGGGCCGTCGAAAATCTGGGACCGTTTCGCCAAGCTGTTGTTCGATTGGTTCCGCGCACCGGCGCTCGAAGTCCACATCAAGGACAGCGCCGAATGGGCCTCGATCCGCAAGATCGGCTTTCATCCATTGGCGCGGATGACCGAGGACGAGGAAAAAAGCTTCATCCAGTGCCTGGAAACCTACACCAACCGGGAGTGGCGCGACACCAAGGGCCGCACGCCGGCGCGCTATACCTTCGCCACGCTGGTCGACCCGCATGAGGAATTGCCGCCCTCGGAGATCTCGTCGCTGCGCTATTGGGCCAAGATCGCCGAGAAGATGGGCGTCGAAATCGAGCCGATCACCAAGCGCGACCTGGCCAAGCTCGCCAATTACGACGCGCTGTTCATCCGCGAGACCACCTCGATCTCCAACCACACCTATCGTTTCGCCCGCCGCGCCCAGCAGGAAGGCATGCCGGTGATCGACGATCCGCTGTCGATGATCCGCTGCACCAACAAGGTCTATCTCAACGAGCTGATGGCCTACAACAAGGTGCCGGTGCCGCCGACGGTGATGATCGCCGGCACCTCGGATCTCGAACTGGCGGCGCAGACGCTGGGCTTTCCGCTGGTGCTGAAGATCCCGGATTCGTCGTTCTCGCGCGGCGTCAAGAAATGCGCCAACGTCGAGGAACTGAAGACGCTCGCCACCGAATGGCTGGAGGATTCCGACCTTCTGATCGCGCAGAAATTCATTCCGACCGAATGTGACTGGCGTGTCGGCGTGCTCGGCGGCCAGCCGCTGTTTGCCGTGCACTATCTGATGGCCAAGAAGCACTGGCAGATCGTCAACCACAAGGCCAACGGCAAGCCCGACCAGGGCGGCATCAAGACCTTCACGCTGAAGGAAACGCCGGCGCATGTCGTCGAGACGGCAGTGAAGGCGGCGCGCTGCATCGGCGACGGGCTCTATGGCGTCGACCTCAAGGAGACCAAGGACGGCGTCTTCGTCATCGAGGTGAATGACAATCCCAACCTCGACCATGGCTGGGAGGATTCCGGTGAGAAGGACGAGGTCTGGGTGCGGCTGACGCAGTGGTTCCTGGAGCGATTGGACCGGCCGGGGCGGTAATTTGATCGGGGGGTAGGACATGCAATTTATCGTGATCGAGGACTTCACCGGCTGTGATCGCAAGGAGATCTATCGCCGCTTTCGCGACCGCGGCCGCCTGAAACCGGACGAGCTGCTCGTCCACCACAGCTGGATCGCGGCGGACATGAGCCGCTGCTTCCTGCTGGTGGAGGCCGATGACGTCACGCTGCTGCAGCGTTGGGTCATCGAATGGGCGGATCTGGTGGAATTCGAGATCATCCCCGTGGCGACAAACAAGGACATGGCTGAGGCATTGAGCGGGCACCTCTGACCATTGCCGCGTGTCACGTCAACGCAGTGCCGGCGAGCCGACTGCGCGCCGGCACTCGTCGATCAGCCACTGGCGAAACGCGTCCACGACATCGCGTCTGGCGCTGCGCTCCGGGATCGTCAGGCAATAGGGCTGGCGCAGCTCGACCATCTGGGCGAGGGGCCTGACAAGTAGGCCGTCCTCCAGCGCCTCGGCACAGTAGATCCCTTGCGCCAGCGCCACGCCCAATCCCGAAATGGCAAGGTCGAGTGCCGCGCGCGACGAGTTGGCCGAGAGCCCGCGCTGCGCTGCCCGGCCGGGTTCGATGCCGGCCGCCTCGAACCAGTTGTGCCACGACGGAAAGGACGCACCGGTCGGTCCCCAGCCGGTATGGATAAGCGGCAGGCTGGCGAGGCCTTCGGGTTTGATCGTGTCGGCCAGCCCGGGTGCACACACGGGATAGACCGCGTCCTGGACGATATCCTCGGTCGGGTGCTCGCGATAATGCGGCCCATAAGTGAGCCTGATGTCGATCAACTCACGGTCGAACGGCACCGGGTCATCCTCGCCTCTGAGCGATATGTCGACGGCGCCATGGCTTGAGACAAAACCAGTGAGACGCTGCGAAAGCCAACCCATGGCCATGGATGGCGGCACCGACACCACGAGGCGCGGGCGGAACGCATCGCCGCCCAGCTGGCGCGCGACGCTGCCGATCTCCTGGAAGGCCATGGTCAGCCTGGGCAGCATCTCGACGCCGGCCTCGGTGAGGACGGCGCGCCGGTTGACGCGATGGAACAGCTTGCGGTCCATCTGCTCCTCGACGGTGCGGATGAGCTGGCTGACGGCGGCGGCGGATACAGAAAGCTCTTCCGCCGCCCCCGCAAAGCTGCCTGTACGGGCCGCAGCCTCGAAAGCCTGAAGTCCTTTGAGAGAGGGAAGTACGGCCATGATCACCGAATAGATAAGTTCAGCTTATCTAAATCGCAGAAATCGTCATTTTTGGAAAGGTTTTTCATGCGCTACAGTGGATTCTATCAAATCCCAGCCTGGATCGAAGCCCGTGGATCATCGCGACGTAATTTCATCGTTGACGCAGGAGGAGCGCAACCGGCTGACCGCCAAGTCTGATGCCGCGGGCCTCGTTCAGCTTGCCGCTCATTGGGGTGCGATCGTGATCCTCGGATCGCTGATCGCCGCCAAAGTGCCGTTCTGGCCGCTGCTGATGCTGCCGCAAGGTCTCCTCATCGTGTTCCTGTTCACGCTGCTGCACGAGACGGTTCATCGCACGGCCTTTGAGGCGCAGCGGCTGAACGATGTCGTGGCGCGGGTGTGCAGCCTGGCGATCGTGCTGCCGGCGGACTGGTTCCGCTACTTCCACTTTGCCCACCATCGATACACGCAAGATCCCGACAATGACCCGGAACTGGCGTTCCCCAAGCCGGAGACATGGCGGCAATACCTCGTCCACATATCCGGCATCCCGTTATGGTGGGGCCACATCAACACGCTTTATGCCAACGCCGCGGATCGTGGTCGCGAAAGCTACGTTCCGCCAAAGGGCTATGACAAGGTGCGCATCGAGGCACGCGCCATGATTGCCTTTTATGCCGTGCTCCTTCTGCTGGCCGTCTATTTCCGGCTCTCGGTGCTTGTCTATGTCTGGATTTTGCCCGCTCTGTTGGGGCAGCCGTTTCTGCGCCTCTATCTCTTGGCCGAGCATGGTCGCTGTCCGTTCGTCGCCAACATGCTGGAGAACACCAGGACCACATTGACCAACTGGCTGGTCCGCAAGCTGGCGTGGAACATGCCGTTCCATGCCGAGCATCATGCCTATCCCGGCGTGCCGTTTCATCAACTGCCGCGGTTTCATGCGCTGATCGAGCGGCATCTCAAGGTGGTCGAGCCCGGCTATGTCAGCTTCCACGAAAAGTACATCGAGACGCTGCATTGACGATGGCCGGCCTAGCCGGTCTGGCTGTGCGGCGCCCGGGATCTCAACAGGCGCTGGATCTCGGCCGCCTTTGACGGCGCGCCGATCAGAAAGCCCTGCGCCTCGGTGCAGCCATTGCTGCGCAGGATATCGAGTTGCACCTCGGTCTCGACCCCCTCGGCGGTGACAGTGATGCCAAGCTCGGCACCCAGCCCGATGACGGTGCGAACGATCGCCGCGGTGTCGCGATTGCTCAAATCGTGGATGAACGAACGGTCGATCTTGATCTTGTCGACAGGAAAACGCCTGAGGTAGCCGAGCGACGAATAGCCGGTGCCGAAATCGTCCAGCGCGATGCGGATGCCGAGTTCACGCAACTGCCGCAGCGTCCTTAGCACCACCTCGCTTTCATCCATCAGCACGGTTTCGGTGATCTCCAGTTCCAACCGACCGGCTGGCACGCCGGAGAAAGCCAGCGCCGAGATGACGCTGCGGGCGAAGCTGCCGCTTTTAAGTTGCACGGCCGAGACATTGACCGCGACGCGCAGGCCGGCGGGCCAGCGTGCCGCCGCCGTGCAGGCTTTCCTCAGCGCCCATTCTCCAAGCGGCACGATCAATCCGGTTTCTTCGGCGACCGGAATGAAGCTGTCCGGCGCCACCATGCCACGTTCTGGGGAATGCCAGCGCATCAAGGCTTCCGCGCCGACGATCTCGCCGGAGGCGATGTTCATGATGGGTTGGAAATCGAGGTCGAATTCCTGGCGCGACAGTGCGGTCCCGAGGTCGACCTCCAACGCACGCCGTGCCTGTACCATTGCGTCCATTCCGGGTTCGAAGAACCGATACAGATTGCGGCCTTCGCTCTTCGCCCGGTAAAGCGCTGTATCGGCGTTCCTCAGCAGCGTGTCGGCGTCTCCGCCGTCGTCGGGGAAAACCGCGATGCCCAGGCTGATGCCGATATGCATCTCGCGGCTCTTGTCGCGGAACGGTTTTCCGATTGTCTCGACGATGCGCTTCGCGAGTTTTTCAGCATTGGCAATGCCCTTGAAATTGAACTGGATGATGACGAATTCGTCGCCGCCGAAGCGGGCAACGACGTCGTTTTCATTATGCAGGCAGCGCTGCAGCCGCTCGGCCACGCTCTTCAGCAGCCAGTCGCCGGCCGGATGTCCCCAGGTGTCGTTGACTGCCTTGAAGCGATCGAGATCGAGCGAGAAGATCGCCAGCGGCGTGGCCGCCGTGTCCTCCAGCGCAAGGTCGAGCCGTTCGCGAAACATCGAGCGGTTGGGCAATCCCGTCAGCGTGTCGTGATGCGCAAGATGGGTCATGCGCTCTTCGGTGCGGCGACGTTCGGTGACGTCGTCGAAGGTCACCACCCAGCCGCCGCCATCCATCGGCCGACGTGTGACCAAAACCGTCCTGCCGTCGGTAAGATGCCGATAGGCCGAATGCATTTTTGCCGCCGCCAGACAGGCTTCGGTCTTGGCGACTTCGCTGTCGACATCGATCTTCGTATAGATGCCGAGTTCCAGCAACCGTTCGAGCGCGTCGCGGTGCGTCGTTCCAAGCGGAAAGTCCGCCGGGGTGACCTTGTAGAGCTCCAGAAAACGCCGGTTGCGCACGATCATCTTGCCGTCGGCGTCATACATCAGCAAGCCTTGCGACATGTTGGCGAGCGCTGCGTCGAAGCGGCGGTGCTGTTCCTTGAGATCCTCTTGCGCGCGGCGCTGCTCGGTGATGTCTTCATAGATCGAAACCCAGCCGCCCAGAGCCAGAGGGCGGTGCGAGATGCTGACGATGCGGCCGTCCGACAGTGTTTCTTCGTAGGTCGAGGGCTTTGCCTGATCGATATAGGGCTTGCGGATGGCGTAGAGTTCGTCGGCGGTTTGCGAGGCGACGCCGATATCGACGCTGTGGCGCAGAATGTCGAGGAACCGGATGCCGGGCCTTATCACCCTGGCGTCGAGGCAAAAGATGTTTAGGTAGTTGCCGTTGCAGATGATCATCCGCTCGTCGGCGTCGAACATGCACAGGCCGTGCGACATGTTCTCGACCGCAGCCGAAAAGCGTTGGTTCTGCTCCCGCAGTTCGTCTTCCATGTGGCGGGAGCGGTCCATGCCTTCGGCCTCCCGTTTCGGGACGGCCGAACCATCCTTGGCATCAGCGACGGGCATGAGCGCGCCTGCGGACCGTGATCGAACAAGCTACTGTGGTCGCCGCTGGTTAATTTAGCGTTTTAATGCATGTCGCCCAAAAGTGACCTCGGTTTTGGGGGAATGACATGCATAAAGACAAAGACCTAAAGCGCGTCGCGTGAATCCGTTTCAGCGCGACGCGCTTTAGCCGATTGCGGTCGCCGAAACCTGATGCCGCGACGTCTCGATCGCCGAAAACCGTTTCAGAAACGCGTTCTGCGCCCAGGTCACCGAACGTGGCGTGAAATCGAAGCGGTCGGCATTGAAGCCGCGCGGACGGCCGAAGAACTCGGTCGCCTCGGCGGTCGAAAAGCCGGCGAGCAGCGTTGCCTCGAAATAGGCGGCGATCTGGTCGGCGCGCTTGATCTCCTTGCGCAGCGCAGCACTTGGTTCCGGAGGCAGCGAGAAGCGCAGATGGATGGCGCGCTGCAGCCGTAACTCACAATCCTTGTAGCTGCCGCCCATCACCGATTTGAACGGCGAGATCATGTCGCCGATGACATATTCGGGGGCGTCGTGCAGCAGGGCCGCCAGCCGGGCGTCGGCCGAAGCCTCGGGCACCAGGTCGCAGAACAGCGCTTCGACCAGCAGCGAGTGCTGGGCGACCGAAAACGCATGCTCGCCGCTGGTCTGGCCGTTCCAGCGGGCAACGCGGGCGAGCCCGTGCGCAATGTCCGAAATCTCGATGTCGAGCGGCGAGGGGTCGAGCAAATCGAGCCGGCGGCCCGACAGCATGCGCTGCCAGGCGCGTGCCGGCGCGCCGACGCGGTCGGCCGCCATCAGGCCTCCTCCGCGCTGACGGCTTCCTGCGGGAAGGCAAATTTTGCCCAACCGGGAATGGCTAGCGTTACCGGAACGTCCCCGGCCATGATCGGCTGGCCGGCATCGAGCGCCGCCTTGACCCGGTCGATGCGCGCAATGGCCAGACCGGTCGTGTCTACGGTCGAGCCGAGCGTGCCAACCGGCCTGCCTGCGACGGTCAGTTCGGTGCCGGGCGCGGGCAGGGGCCTGTCGGCCGATGCAATCAGCACGCGCCGCCTGGCCGTGCCGCGATGCTGCATGCGCGAGACGACCTCCTGGCCGACATAGCAGCCCTTCTTGAAGCCGATGCCGCCGGTTTCGTCCAGCAGCACATCGTGGGGGAAGGCGTCTCCGAGTTGGTAGTCGCTGCCGCTTTCGGCAATACCGCCGACAATGCGGAAGGCTTGCCACGCGGCAAGATCGCCGCGCTCATCCGTTTCGCCATAGGAACGCGTGACGGCACCCTTCGGAAAGCGTGTGTCGGCGGCCGCCGTTGAATCAGATTGTGAGGGTGTTGATTCATGTCCCCACGCGACGGTGACAAACGCCTGATCGGATTTGGCAATCTCGACCTTGGCGCGCAGTTTGTAGAGCGTCAGCCGGCGTACGAAATCGTCCGATATGTCGGCACGGCATTCGAGCCGGAATGCATTCTCGCCGGTGCGGGAGATCAGGAAATCGAACAGGATCTTGCCTTGCGGCGTCAGCAGCGCACCGGGTTTGGCTTCGCCGGGAGCCAGGATGTCGAGATCGGTGGTCAGGATGTTCTGCAAAAAATGCTCGGCATCCGGACCTGATACGGAAATGAGGGCGCGGTCTTTGAGCTGGGCACAGGGCATGGGCGGAAAAGCAACCTGATCTTGCAAAATGGTCGGCCTTTACGTAAGCCGCTGGCACTCCCCCCGCAAGAGAGCATGGCCATGATCTACGACCTCATCCTGACAGGCGGCACAGTGGTCAACCATGACGGCGAAGGGGCTCGCGACATCGGCGTGAAGGACGGGCGCATCGCTGCCATCGGCGATCTCCGCCAGGCCTCGGCCGGCGAGACGATCGACTGCCGCGGCCTACATATCCTGCCGGGTGTCGTCGACAGCCAGGTGCATTTTCGCGAGCCGGGACTGGAGCACAAGGAAGATTTGGAAACGGGTTCGCGCGCTGCCGTGCTTGGCGGCGTCACCGCCGTGTTCGAGATGCCCAACACCAATCCGCTGACCACCAGCGAGGCAACGCTTGCCGACAAGGTCCGGCGCGGCACGGGGCGCATGCATTGCGATTTCGCCTTCTGGGTCGGCGGCACCCGCGAGAATGCCGGGGATGTCGGCGAGCTTGAGCGGCTGCCGGGTGCGGCCGGGATCAAGGTTTTCATGGGCTCGTCCACTGGCGACCTGCTGGTCGAGGATGACGAGGGCGTGGCGTCGATCCTGAGAAACACGCGCCGGCGCGCCGCCTTTCATTCGGAAGACGAATTCCGGCTGCGCGAGCGCCTTGGCGAACGCATCGAAGGCGACCCGGCATCGCACCCTGTCTGGCGCGACGAGATCGCCGCCTTGCGCTGTACCGAACGGCTGGTACGCATTGCGCGAAACGCCCGTGCCCGCATCCATGTTCTACACATCTCGACCGCCGAGGAGATTGTGTTCCTCGAACAACACAAGGATGTCGCGACCTGCGAGGCGACGCCACATCATTTGACGCTGAGCGCCGACGACTATCTCAGGCTTGGCACGCTGATCCAGATGACCCCGCCGGTGCGCGCCGCGCGCCATCGCGATGGCGTCTGGCATGGCATTGCGCAAGGCATCGTCGATGTGCTCGGCTCCGACCACGCGCCGCACACGCTGGCCGAGAAGGCAAAGTCCTATCCGGCCTCACCGTCGGGGATGACCGGCGTGCAGACGCTGGTGCCGATCATGCTCGACCACGTCAATGCCGGCCGGCTGACCTTGCAGCGCTTTGTCGACCTGTCTAGCCACGGCCCGCAGCGGATCTTCGGCATGGCGAGAAAGGGCCGCATCGCTGCCGGCTACGACGCCGACTTCACCATCGTCGATATGAAGCGGCGCCAGACCATCACCAATGCGCAGGCCGGCTCGAAAGCCGGCTGGACGCCTTATGACGGGAGAGAAGTGGTCGGCTGGCCGGTCGGCACCGTCATTCGCGGCCGCCGCGTGATGTGGGAAGGCGAGATCGCCACGCCAAGCCAGGGTAGGGCGGTGGAGTTTTCTGAGGCATTTGCCCCGCTAGGCTCCCCACCCCCGTGGGTGGGAAGAGCCGCTCTCAATCCCCGGCGACGAAAAATGACCATTGTCCGCTAGGGGTGATACCGACGCGATAGAAAATATAGGCGCCGAACTGCTTCATGTCGTCGAAATCACCAGCGGTGACGATCTTGAACAGTTCGACCCGCTGCTTGGCGTCCAGCTTGTCCAGCGGTAGGGCGAAGAAATACGGCCACACATAGAGCTCTTGTGGCGTGCCGGCATCGAGGTGGACGTAGCCGGCATCAAGCACCTCCTCCAGGATGGCCAGGATTTCCTGGCCGTCCGGGTCGCCCGAGAGGCCCTTGAGGAAAGCGACGGCATCGCCATCAATGTCGGTTAGGGACAATTGCGTTGTGTTGTCGCCCGTGCCGATCAACGGCCGCAACTTTTCGATATCGCCGCCCTTGCAGGCTTCGACGATCAAATCATGCATGCGCCGCACTGGTTCCGGCAGCTTGCCGAGATCGTAGATGACCTCGGGCACCGGCGTGTCCGGATCGACGCGTGGCCTGGTCACGCCGCCATCCGCCGGACTGTCCGGCTCGGCTTCGGCAGGAGCAGTCGGCTGCCTAGACGGCGGCGGCGTCCCGACCGGGTTGGGCATTGGCACGGTGCTTCCGGGGGGCGACATGTCGTCGGCCGGCGGCGTGACCGTCGGGGGGAGCTCTTCGCGCTTGATTTCGCTCAGCGCATAGGCGGGGCTGCTCGCGAGACACACAACCAGGGGAATCGCGGCACAGCAAGCGGCGAAAGAGATGCGAAGGACCAAGCCACGCGGCTTGCCTGACATCGAAAAACTCACTGCCCGTTTCTCCCTGCTTACGGGCATGACGCCCGAGCGGCATATTGCCGTCAAAGAACCGGACGTCGGTTCAGTGCCGCAGCCGTTCAGGTTCGAAGGCGCCAGCAATCACCTTTTCACGCATACGGTCGAGCAGGGCAAGGGCCGAGGTCTCGCCATTGGCACGCAACATCTCGCCGAAGGCTGTTTCGAGCGCTGCTTCGGCAATGATCTCGGGCTCTATCCCGGCGGAGAGACCTTCCGCCCAGGCCTCGCTGTGGCTTTCCACGGCGGTCAAGCGTTTTTCTTCCCTGACCAGCGCGTCGATGTCGTTGACACCATGTTCCATAAGCGAATGTCCACCCTTTCAAGCTGCGATCCATTGATGTGGATCAGGCCTGATCTGTTCATTTCACACGCAGGGACAATTAAGTATTTGTAAATACGACATTTTTTTGATCGTCTTTTACAAAGCCCGATTGCCTTGTGCGAAGCTGCGTTCAGTTCGAGTCAAACTTAGCCGATTGGGGCGGCCTGCGGGGCGAAAACCTTCAGTTTGAGTTAATTCCGCTTTCGCGCGGTAAGGTTTCGTTAATACTGTTGCAGAAGTGCAACATGAGGATTGCACCAAGATATCGCCTGGCACAAGCCGATATATCGGCTGTACCCAGCAATGGTTCGGATAGTTGTCGATGAGCGAGTGCCTAAAGCGCGCCGCGTTTGAACGGATTCAGGCGAGGCGCTTTAGGTTTTCGTTTTTATGCGTGTCGTTCTCCCAAAACCGCAGCCACTTTTGGGCGACATGCATTAGTTGCCGTAACGCGAGGCGATGTCGCGAGACAGCGTCTCGCCTTCCTTCATGTAGCGGCTGATGGCTTCGGTCGCCGAGGGCGTGCACCTCGTATAGGTGCCGCCGAAGGAGCGGTAGCCGCGATTGAAGCTGGCAATGAAGCGGGCGCGCCGCTCGGCGTCCGGATTTTCCGAATCGAGCAGTTTTGTCATCTCGACACGCCACTGGTCGCCCTTTTCGCCGCACAGATTGCGCAGGAAATGCAGCGAGCCCAGAACCTCCGCCAGCCGCATCAACCCGGGCTCGAACGGCGACTCGGCGCTGAGCGCGGGCCGTATCGAAACGGTCGCGCCGACCGCAAGACACACGGCGAGGAGCATGGATGGACGATTCATAAGCCTTCTCTACCAGCTGCGTGGCTCTGCTAAACAGCATAAGTCTTTGTGGCGAAACAATTTGTGGCCCGCAAGTTGATTTCAGGACAGCAGTCCGGCGTTTCCGCCGGGGGCCAACAAGTCTTCGGCGACCGCGAATACCGAGCCTGCCAGCGGCAGCGCCGCCATCTCGCTGAGCGTATAGAAGGCCGCCGTCTCCGCATCGTCGCTGGCCACGGCCTCGCCGCCGGCATAGGCGGCGCCGAAGACTGTGAGGAGATAATCGACCGGGTGGCTGTCATCCCGGCCGTCGATGTGGATTTCCCGCAGCGGGCGATAATTTGTGGCACGCAAACCGGTTTCTTCCTGAAGTTCGCGCTCTGCCGCTGCCTCCAGCGTCTCACCAGGCTCGACCTTGCCGCCCGGAAAGGCATAGAGCCCTTGCGACGGTTGCCGGGCTCGCTTGACCAGAAGCACGGTGTCTGCCCGCACGACGGCGACCGAGACTGCCGGAAGTATTTTGCGCGCTTCGTTCATGGATTCCCAATCAGGCTGAAGGCCGGTCAGTTGTGGACCGGCCAGCGTGGACAAGTTTTAGCGGTTGCGCAACGCCGGTTCCATCGCCACTTTCAGAAACCGAACCTTTCGAAGGGCACCAATCGACCATGTGCGGACGTTTCGCCTTGACCGCGACGCCGGATCAGACCGCTGCCTTTCTGGACGTGGCGGGGCTTGAGGATTTCCCGGCGCGCTACAACATCGCCCCGACGCAGCCGATCCTGATGGCGGTCGCCGGCCCTCCGCAGGCGCCGGGCTCCAATCTGCCGGACCGGCAGCCAATGCTGGTGCGCTGGGGGCTGATCCCGACCTGGGTGAAGGATACACGCGAGTTTCCGCTGCTGTTCAACGCCCGCTCCGAAGGGGCTGCCGAAAAGGCGTCGTTCAAGGCCGCCATGCGCCATCGCCGCGCTTTGGTGCCGGCGTCCGGCTTTTATGAATGGCGGCAAACCGGTGGCAAGAAGGGGCAGCCTTACTGGATACGCCCCAGGCATGGCGGGTTGGTTGCCTTCGCCGGGCTGATCGAGACCTATGCCGAGCCGGGCGGTTCGGAAATGGACACCGGCGCCATCCTGACCATCAACGCCAATGCCGACATCGCGCATATCCACGACCGCATGCCGGTGGTGATCGATCCCAGGGATTTCGCACGTTGGCTGGATTGCCGCACGCTCGAACCGCGCGATGTCGCCGATCTGTTGCGACCGGCACAGCTCGATTTCTTCGAGGCAATTCCGGTCTCCGACCTCGTCAACAAGGTCGCCAACACCGGACCGGAGATTCAGGAGCGGGGCGAGATCGGGCCGGAGCCCGAGAAGGTCAAGCGCCAGAAGTCCGGCGCGGACGACAGTCAGATGACGTTGTTCTAGCAGAGGGCGCGCGCGTCGGCGCCTTCATTTCTGGCGCCATTGGCGCCGGTCGCACATCCCTTCAGGCAGCGCGGGGCGAAACGATCTTCTGCGCCGGCTTTTTCTTCTTGGCGGTATGGAGAAGGGCGGCGACGATCGCGGCCGGGCCGATTGCGCGATAGTGGTTGGCCAGCGCCGGCTGCTTGGCGCGGTTGGCTTCCTGCTTGGTTCGGGGCATGTCTCTCTTCCCTGGTAACATTTTCGTGTCTGCGTTTGATGGCCGATTCTGACCAAATCGTGACGCCTGCTGATCTAGCCGGCGAATGTTTCATGACTGTGCCGACATGTTTAATAAAATGTTTCAGTGCATCATTACCTGTGACCCAGCGGCGGTTTTGCCGAAACTTGCGACTTGACGGCAACACAAGCCAAGGCGATAAAGCCGCCCATGAAAACGTCTTTCGCCATTTGTGGCATTTGCATTATTGGCTAGCCTCGCGCTGGTCCGGACGTTTTCGCCTCATCTCTCCCCAGATTGGACAAACGCCCCGGCCAGCAGGCTGGAGCCTGATTTGCGTTCGCGCAGGGCTGGCTTCGTCGAATTGAGTTCTGAACCGGGAAGGCACGAATGTCCGACGCATCGCAGGGCCTGCGCCTCTACAACACGCTGACGCGGACGAAAGAGGATTTCGTCCCGATCGATCCGCTGAACGTGCGCATGTATGTCTGCGGCCCGACCGTCTACGACTTTGCTCATATCGGCAATGCCAGGCCGGTGATCGTCTTCGACGTGCTGTTCCGCTTGCTGCGCCATCTCTATAGGCAGACGCACGTCACCTATGTGCGCAACATCACCGACGTAGACGACAAGATCAATGCGCGCGCTTTGCGCGATTTCGGCGGCGAGATCGCTTCCGGCACGCTGTCGTTGAATGAGGCGATCAGGCGGGTCACCGAAAAGACCGCCGGCCAGTTCCACAGCGACGTGGCGGTTCTCGGCTGCCTGGAGCCGACGGTCGAGCCGCGCGCCACCGAATTCGTCGAGCCCCGTGCCGACGGCAAGGTCGACATGATCACCTTGATTCAAAGCCTGATCGAACGCGGCCATGCCTATGTTGCTGCGGGCGAAGTCCTGTTCGACACGGCGTCGATGCCCGACTACGGCCAGCTGTCGAAGCGCAATCTCGACGAGCAGCAGGCCGGTGCTCGCGTCGCCGTCGACGCGCATAAGAAAAATCCCGGCGATTTTGTCCTCTGGAAGTTGTCGTCACCGGAGGAGCCGGGCTGGAATTCGCCATGGGGCAGGGGTCGGCCGGGCTGGCACATCGAGTGCTCGGCGATGTCGGCCGCCTATCTCGGCGAGGTCTTCGACATCCATGGCGGCGGCCTCGACCTGATCTTCCCGCACCATGAAAACGAGATCGCCCAGTCGCGTTGCGCCCATGGCACCGAAATGATGGCCAACATCTGGATGCACAACGGCTTCCTGCAGGTCGAAGGGCAGAAAATGTCGAAGAGCCTCGGCAACTTCTACTCGATCAACGAACTCCTGGAGACCGAGACCTTCGGCGGCCGCAAATGGCCGGGCGAGGTGCTGCGGCTGGCGATGCTGATGACGCATTATCGCGAGCCGATCGACTTTTCCGTGCGCAAGCTGGAAGAGGCCGAGAACACCCTGCGAAAATGGAAGCGGGGGGCCGACCTCGCGCCGACGGCGGCGGGACAGGTGCCCGTGGAGATCATCGACGCCTTGTCGGACGATCTCGCCACCTATGCCACCTTCCAGATCCTGACCCAGTTGGCCGGCGAGGCAGTGGACGGCAACGATGCCGCTGCATCGCTGAAGGCGTCGCTGCTGTTCCTCGGCTTCGACGTCGCGTCGGCGAAGGTTGATGAAGGCCACGTCGCCAAGGCCATCGCCAAGCGTCTCGCGTTCATCGCCGCCAAGAACTGGGCCGAAGCCGACCGCATCCGCGACGACCTGCTGGCCCAGGGGATACAGTTGAAGGACGGCAAGGATCCGGTCACAGGCGAACGCATCACCACCTGGGAGGTAAAAAGATGATCGATCATCTCGGCATCAACGTTGCCGATTTCGACGCTTCGAAGGCTTTCTATGACAAGGCGATGGCGCCGCTTGGTGCCGCGCTGTTGTATATGGTGCCGCTGGAGTACACCGGCGGTAAAAAGGTCGGTGGCTACGGTCGCGATCGGCCGGTATTCTGGCTGCAGGAAGGCAAGGATGGTCAGAAGGCCCATCAGCACGTCGCCTTCACCGCGCGCAGCCGCGCCGAGGTCGAAGCCTTCTATGCTGCGGCGCTTGCCGCCGGCGGCAAGGACAATGGCGGGCCGGGCCTGCGCCCGCACTATCACCCGGACTACTATGGCGCCTTCGTCCTCGATCCCGACGGCAACAACGTCGAGGCCGTCTGCCATGCGCCGGAGTGATCAGCGATGAGCCTCGACAACCGACCGATCTACACCGGCGGCTGCCAGTGCGGCGCGGTGCGCTTTCGCGTTGAAGGCGCTTTGGGCGACGCTTCGGTCTGCCATTGCCGCATGTGCCAGAAGGCGTTCGGCGCGTTCTACGCGCCGCTGGTTTCGGTGCGTGGCGCCAGACTCGACTGGACGCGCGGCGAGCCGAAATACTTCCGTTCGTCCAACCATGTCGATCGCGGTTTTTGCGCCGATTGCGGCACGCCGCTGACCTTCACCGCGCCGGACGGGGTTGGCCTCGCCATCGGTGCGTTCGACAATCCAGCGGAGATCGTGCCGCTGATTCAATGGGGGATCGAGGCAAAGCTGCCCTATGTCGACTCGATCCCGCAATTGCCGGGCGAGGACACCATGGCCGACATGTCGTCGGCCTCCTATCTGGCCGATCTCGTTTCCTACCAGCACCCCGATCACGACACCGAACAATGGCCGCCAAAGGAAAGATCATGACCGATCAGGTAAGAACCGGCGGCTGCCAGTGTGGCGCCGTGCGCTTCCGCGTTCATGGAGCGCTCGGCCGTCCGTCCATCTGCCATTGCCGCATGTGCCAGAAGCAGTTCGGCTCGTTCTTCGGCGCGCTGGTCACGGTGCCCAGAGATGGCGTCGAATGGACCCATGAAGAGCCGAGTTATTTCCAGTCGTCGGTCAACATCGATCGTGGTTTCTGCGCCCGCTGCGGCACGCCGCTGACATATCGGCAGCCCGGCGGGCTGGAAATCGCGATCGGTGCCTTCGACGACCGTTCGGACCTGGCACCGCAGATCCAGGTCAACTATGCCGCGCGGTTGCCCTGGGTGGAGACGATCTTCGATCAGCCCGTCCACCAGGATCCTGATTATTACAACAGGCAGGAATCCATCATCTCCTTCCAGCACCCAGACCATGAAACGCCGGACTGGCCGACCAAAGGTTTACAACTATGAGCAGTCAATTGCGTACGCTTTATCCCGAGATCGAGGCGTTCGATTCCGGCATGCTCGATGTCGGCGACGGCCACCAGGTCTACTGGGAGCGTTCCGGCACCAAAGGCGCCAAGCCGGCGGTGTTCCTGCATGGCGGGCCGGGCGGCACCATTTCGCCAAAACACCGGCGGCTGTTCGACCCGAAGCTCTACGATGTCATCCTGTTCGACCAGCGTGGCTGCGGAAAATCGACGCCCAACGCCTCGCTCGAAGCCAATACGACATGGCACCTGGTCGCCGACATCGAACGGCTGCGCGAAATGGCCGGCTTCGACAAATGGCTGGTGTTCGGCGGCTCCTGGGGGTCGACGCTTGCGCTCGCCTACGCCGAGACCCATCCAGAACGCGTCAGCGAACTGGTGGTGCGCGGCATCTACACGCTGACGCGTGCGGAACTGGAATGGTACTATCAGTTCGGCGTCTCGGAAATGTTCCCGGACAAATGGGAGCGCTTCCTGGCGCCGATCCCGGAGGCCGAGCGCAGCGACATGATGGCCGCCTATCGCAAGCGGCTGGTCGGCACGGATCGCAAGGCGCAGATCGAGGCGGCCCGCGCCTGGAGCCTGTGGGAAGGCGAAACGATCACGCTGTTACCCGAGCCGGAGACAAGCGGTCCGTTTGGGCAGGACGACTATGCCGTCGCGTTCGCCCGCATCGAGAACCACTATTTCGTCCATGCCGGCTGGCTGGAAGAGGGACAATTGCTGCGCGACGCGCACAGGCTGAGCGACATCCCCGGCACCATCGTCCATGGCCGCTACGACATGCCATGCCCGGCGCGCTATGCCTGGGCGCTGCACAAGGCCTGGCCAAAGGCGGATTTCCATCTGATCGAGGGCGCCGGCCATGCTTATTCGGAGCCGGGTATCCTCGACCGGCTGATCCGCGCGACGGACAAGTTTGCAGGCAAATGACCATGACCCGCGAGCGCCTCTATCTCTTCGACACCACATTGCGCGATGGCCAGCAGACGCCGGGCATCGACTTTTCCGTCGAGGACAAGATCGCCATCGCAAAACTGCTTGACGCTTTTGGCCTCGACTATGTCGAAGGCGGCTATCCCGGCGCCAACCCGACCGACACCGCCTTCTTCCAGGAGAAGCGCACGGAGCGCGCCAAATTCGTCGCCTTCGGCATGACCAAGCGGGCAGGGGTGTCGGCGTCCAACGATCCCGGCCTTGCGTCACTTGTGCAATCGAAGTCGGATGCCATCTGCTTCGTCGCCAAGAGCTGGGACTACCACGTCCGTGTCGCGCTCGGCTGCACCAATGAGGAGAACCTCGACGCCATCAAGGCCTCCGTCGAGGCGGCGATCGCCGCCGGCAAGGAGGCATTGGTCGACTGCGAGCATTTCTTCGATGGCATCAAGGCCAATCCCGACTACGCGCTGGCCTGCGCCAGGACCGCCTATGATGCCGGGGCGCGCTGGGTGGTGCTGTGCGACACCAATGGCGGCACGCAGCCATCGGAAGTCCGCGCCATCGTCGAGAAGGTTATTTCGTCGGGTATTTCAGGCGATCATCTCGGTATCCATGCCCATGACGACACCGGCCAGGCCGTGGCGAATTCCCTCGCCGCTGTCGAGGCTGGCGTGCGCCAGATCCAGGGCACGCTCAACGGCATCGGGGAGCGCTGCGGCAACGCCAATTTGATCTCGATCGTGCCGACGCTGGCGCTAAAGCCGGCCTTCGCCGATCGTTTCGAAACTGGCATTTCGGCTGAGGCGTTGACAGGCATTTCCAGGTTGTCGCGCGCATTTGACGAACTCCTGAACCGAGCGCCAGAGGCGCAAGCGCCCTATGTCGGCGCTTCCGCCTTCGCCACCAAGGCGGGTATCCACGCATCCGCACTGGCCAAGGAGCCGGCGACCTATGAGCACGTCCCCCCCGAAACCGTCGGCAACCGCCGCCGTGTCATGGTCTCGGACCAGGGCGGCAAGGCCAATTTCCTCGCCGAGCTGAGGCGACGCGGCATCGAGGTGCCGAAGGACGATCACCGGCTCGACGCGCTGATATCCGTGGTCAAGGAGCGCGAGGCCGAGGGCTACGCCTATGAAGGCGCCGATGCCAGCTTCGAACTCCTCGCCCGCAAGATGCTGCACGGCCTGCCGGAATTCTTCAACGTCACCTCGTTCCGCTGCATGGTCGAGCGCCGCTTCGACGCCAACGGCCAGTTGAAGACGGTCTCCGAAGCGATCGTCAAGGTGGTGGTCGATGGCGAGGAGAAGATGTCGGTGGCCGAGGGGCATGGCCCGGTCAACGCGCTCGACATCGCGCTGCGCAAGGACCTCGGCAAATTCCAGGGCGAGATCGCCGACATGGAGCTGGCCGACTTCAAGGTGCGTATCCTCAATGGCGGTACCGAGGCGATCACCCGCGTTCTGATCGAATCGCATGACGGCACCGGCGCACGCTGGTGGACGGTGGGAGTTTCCGAGAACATCATAGACGCCTCGTTCCAGGCGCTGATGGATTCCATCGTCTACAAGCTGATGAAGAACCGCGAGATGGCCGGACTGGTGGCCGCCGAATAGGGTTGAACCATCAGCGAAAGTCCATTGATCCATCAGAACTTTGCGATGGTCTTGCCAAGGTGACTGGGCCATAGCGTTGGCCCATGGCCACTGAAGCAATTACCCTGGATGCAGAGTCCAAGGCCCGGCGCGGCTTTCTGCTGGCGCTCGGCGCCTATCTGCTATGGGGATTGCTGCCCTTCTACATGAAGGCGGTCGCTCATCTGCCGCTCGCGGAAGTCATTGCCCATCGCATCGTCTGGTCGGTGCCGATCGCCGCCGCCGTTCTGATCTGGGCCGGCCGCACGGCGGATTTCAAGGCGGCGCTGCGTTCGCCACGCACCATCGCCATGGCCGCGCTGACGGCGGCGCTGATCTCGGTCAACTGGGGCATCTATGTCTGGGCGATCGCGGTCGACCGCACCGTCGAAACCGCGCTCGGCTACTACATCAATCCCCTGGTCAGCGTCGTTGTCGGCGCGCTGCTGCTCGGCGAGCGGCTCGACCGGCTGCAGATCGCGGCGGTGGTGCTGGCGGCCGTCGCCGTCGCCGTGCTGACCATCGAAGGCGGCAAGCTGCCCTGGGTGTCGCTGGCGTTGGCGTTTTCCTTCGCCGCCTACGGCTTCTTCCGCAAGACGCTGCCGATCGGCCCGAGCCAGGGATTTTTGCTCGAAGTCCTTCTGCTGTCGGTGCCGGCACTTGGCTACATCGTCTATCTCATCGCAACCGGACAGGACCACATCGTATCCAGCAGTGGCACGGATACGGCGTTGCTGATCGGCTGCGGTCCAGTCACATCGGTGCCGTTGTTGCTGTTCGCCTTCGGCGCCAAGCTGCTGCGGCTGTCAACCATCGGCATCATGCAATATATCGCGCCGACCATGGTGTTCCTGATCGCCGTTCTGATCTTCGACGAGCCTTTCGGCACCATCCAGGCCATCGCCTTTGCGCTGATCTGGGCGGCTTTGGCGGTCTATTCCTGGTCGATGTTGACGACAGCGCGACGCGCCGCGCCGCAGCCCGTACGGTAAGGGGGTTCGATGTACCTGCTGCATATCGCCAACAAAAATTATTCCTCATGGTCGCTGCGGCCCTGGGTGCTGATGCGCGCGCTGGATATCCCATTCGAGGAGCGGCTGACGCCATTCCCGACCGGATCGAGCTGGGATCTGTACCGTTCCTTCTCGCCGAGCGGCCGCGTGCCGTGCCTGGTCGACGACGGCTGGGCGGTCTGGGATTCGCTGGCCATCGTCGAATATCTGGCAGAACGCCACCATGGCGTGTGGCCCGTCGAAGCCAAGGCGCGCGCCTGGGCGCGCTCGGCCGCCGCCGAGATGCATTCGAGCTTCACCGCATTGCGCAGCGCCTGTCCGATGAGTTGCGGCGTGCGGGTAGAGCCGTTTCCGATGTCCGATGCGCTGAAGCAGGACCTCTTTCGCCTCGGCGACCTCTGGAATGATGGTCTTGCTCGTTTCGGCGGACCATTTCTGGCGGGCGCTCATTTCACCGCAGTAGATGCTTTCTTTGCCCCGGTGGCGTTCCGCGCACAGTCTTATGGGCTCTCCTTCGAGGGTGCGGCTGCAGCGTATCCGGCGCAGTTGCTTGCTCTGCCGGCGATGCGCGAATGGCATGCGGCTGGGCTTGCCGAGACCTGGCGCGAGCCCGATCACGAAGCGGAAGTGGCCGCCGCCGGCACCATCATCGAGGATCTTCGCGTCACTGCGTGAAAGCTGCCGGCGGGTGCTACATCTGTCCGAGCCGCCTGACAAAGAGATAGGTCGCGCCCGCGATCACCATCGACACAGCCGTCACCACCCAAAAGCCCATTGGCGTGTCGACCAGCGGCAGGCCCCCAACGTTCATGCCGAACAGGCCTGAGATGATGGTCATCGGCAACAGCACCGCCGTCATTACCGACAGGACGTACAGCAGCCGGTTCGACTGCGTCGTCAGCTTTGCCATAAGCTCGTCCTGCAATAGCCGGGCGCGCGCCTGCAACTGCTCGCCGTCATAGTGCAGCGTCTGCGCCCGGTGTGAAAGGCGCGCGGCCATGTCGTTGATGCTGTCTGGCAGGTCGTTGCGGTGCGAATGATCAAGGTGACGGAACAGATTGGTCAGCGTCGCCATCTGCCTGTGGATCACCACCAGATGCCGGCGCGCGTCGACCAGGGATTGCCGTTCATTGTGCCATGCGTCGCAGACGATACGGTCTTCGATGCCGTCGAGACTGTCGCCGAGTGCCGCGAGTTCCGCCACCATGCCATCGAACGACTGGCCGACGACAGCCTCGATCAACTCGGCTGGCGAGCGGAACTTGCGCGATCCATTCTCGATCGCCTTGCGGATGTTGTCGACCGACTGCAGCGGTTGCTTGCGGGCGCCGACCAGCATCGTGTCATTGAGCGCGAAGCGGAAATGGCCAAGCCCGCCCGCTTCCGCCGAATAGTCATGGCGCAGGTCCGGCAGATCGCCATAGAGCCAGTCGTCCTCGAGGTCGATGTGGCAGCCATGGCTGGCGGACAGGAAAGCTTCACGCACCGGTGCCGGCAAAGCCCGATCGGCGCCGATTTCGTGACGGGCCCGCATGTCGGAAAGCTGGTAGCTGCGCCATGTCCAGTGCGCGGCGGCGGCGTCCCTGGTTCGCACGCCCTCAGCGGTGAAGTGATAGATGAAGAACAGTCCGTGCTCGTCGGGCAGGTAGGGCGACAGATCGGTGCCTTCCGGGGCGAGAGTGATGTCCATGGGCGGTGCCAGATGCATGTTCCGAAGATGGCGCCGCACGGCGGCTGCCTGATACTGATTCCTAGCACGCGCGAAGCCGGTTTCGTGTGACGGTTTCTTGACAGCCGATCACAGTCTGTCGATCCCCCGTGTCAATCTGGGGGTGACGCCTTCGTCACCCCCGGATGTGCCCTGTCAGTGCTTCGGGCCGAAGCCGGGGTAGGGCTTGAGGGGCACGATTGCGGCAATGTCCATCATGCCGGCCTTGACCAACGGCAAGGTGGCGAGGTGGCCGCGAACCTCAGCATCATCAGCAGCCTCGAGCATCATGCCGCTGCCCGGGATGTCGCCTCGGTTCCACACCTGACGTACCGCCCCTTCGGCGTAGAGCGTGCGCCGCTGTTCGGCTTCGCCGGGCAGAAGTGGAGCGAAATCGGCATCGGTAAATTTTTCGGTGTTGCGAGCGAGAAGGGCAAAGAACTGCATGGCGGTCTCCTTTGGTTGGGATGGGCGATTATCGCTTTTGGCTGGTCAGACAGTCCAAGACTGATTAGGCTAAAGTTGAGACCCAAAAGGACTTGAGCCTTGGAGGAGAAATGTTCGACCTGCGCCAGCTCCGCTATTTCGTCACGGTCGCCGAAACCGGAAATGTCGGGCGCGCAGCCGAAATGCTGCATATTTCCCAATCGCCACTCAGCCGGCAGATCATCCAGCTCGAGGAGCAGTTGGGTGTTTCCCTCTTTGAGAGGTCGAAGCAGCGGGTCCATCTCAACGCCGAGGGCCGCGCCTTCCTCCCCGAGGCCCGCGCGCTGCTGTCCAATGCGCGACGTGTGGAGGAGTTCGGCCGCAACCTGGCCAGCGGTGCCGTCGGCCGGCTCGCCATCGGTTATGTCGAAGGGGCCGTTCATGCCGGGCTTGTCGCCGGGATGCTGCGCCAGTTCCGTCGCGACCGGCCGGATTTCCACCTGCAGCTGAGAAGCCTGCGTTCGGCGGCGCAGTTGGAAGGGCTACGGCAGCGGTCGCTGGATCTGGGCTTTGTCTACTCGTCGCCACCCGATGATGATCCGGATGTCGCCGCCATGGCGCTGCGGCATGAGCCGCTGGTGCTGGCGATCCCCGAAGATGACCCACTCGTTGAAGTGCCAGAGATCGGGCCGCACCATCTTGACGGTCGCACCTGGATCACCGTCGTGCGCCAGCCGGACGACACCAATCGCGGCCAGTTCCTTGCCGCCTGCGCCAAAGCCGGCTTCTTGCCCGACATCGCCTATGAGACGGCGGACCCGCTGACCTCGCTCGGCCTTGTCAGCGCGGGTCTCGGCCTGGCGACGGTGCAAGCCAGCCTGCGTGCCGCCGCGCCGCCGCGGATCGTGTTTCGCGACCTGCCGTGGTTCGACCGCACGGTTTCACTCCATCTCGCTTGGCGGCGTCATGACCGGCGCGCGGTGATTGCCGATTTGCGGCAGGCTGCGGCGGAAGAGGGGAGTAGGGGAGTAGGGCAGTAGGGCAGTAGGGCAGTAGGGCAGTAGGGCAGAGACCTCCAGGCAATTCACTTGTTGTCACATATTGCCCTACTGCCCTACTGCCTTATTCCCCTACATCTTATCGATCACCGACTGCACGCCCTCGGTCGGGGCGTCGACGGACGATCCGGCTACCATGATGGCGGCGACGATCGCTTCGGGGTCGTCGACGACCAGCGGCTTGACCCGCTGCGCGGTGTGGATGAAGCCTTCGGCGGCCATGTGATCGAGCAGCGCCAGCATCGGATCCCAAAATCCTTTGACATTGGCGAAGACGATCGGCTTGCGATGATGGCCAAGTTGTCCCCAGGTCATGATCTCGACGATCTCCTCGACCGTGCCGATGCCGCCCGGCAGTGCCACAAAGGCGTCGGATTTCTCGAACATCTTGTGCTTGCGCTCGTGCATGTTGTCGGTGATCAAGAGTTCATCGAGCCGGTCAAGCGCTGTTTCGCTCGCCTCCTTGTTGATCAGGAAGCGCGGAATGATGCCCGTCACCTTGCCGCCGGCCTTGAGCGCGCCTTCGGCGACAGCGCCCATGATGCCTTTGGTGCCGCCGCCATAGACCAGCCGCAATCCCGCTTTGGCAATTGAGCGCCCGAGCAGGTGTCCGGCCTTGATATAGATTTCATCGCGGCCCGGAGACGAGCCGCAATAGACGCAGACGGATCGAATCGTGTTCATGTCGATGATTGGTGATTGGGTCTGAAAGCGCGGTCAAGCCCCAAGGGTTAACAGCCTGGGCTTTTTCTTGTCGGTATTGCTAAAACAGGCTAGACCGGCGTTAGGTGGCTAAGGGGTAGGGAAATATGGCAATTAATCCACTGAAGGCGTTCCTGTTCGCGGCGGGTGGGACCGTTGCGGCCGCGGGAACCGCCTATGTAGCGGGCGCACTCGACCCGTATCTCAATCCCACGCCGCCGGCGCAAGTGGCGGCGCAGACGCCGCCCGCAGCGGCAAAATCGGCCGATCCCGGCACCGAAGCGCGGCTGCCCGCCGCTGAAGTCCCGGCGGCTCCCGCCGCAGTGCCCCAGGCAACGGCACCCGCCGCACCGGCCGCGGACGCGGCGGCGCCTGCTGCGACCGGTCCGGTCGCACCGTCCTTCGATGTCGTGCGCGTCGAAAGCAATGGCTCGATTGTCGTCGCCGGCAATGCGGCACCCAACGCCAAGGTCGAAATCCTCAATGGCTCGACGGTGCTTGGCTCGACGGTCGCTGGTCCCGATGGCGCCTTCGTTATCATTCTCGATGATCCGCTGAAGCCCGGCGATTATACGATCGCGCTGCGCGCGACCACCGGTGACGTCGTAACGCCCTCGGTGCAGACCGCCGTCGTTTCGGTTCCCAAGGATGCGGCCGGCCAGGTGCTGGCCATGGTCGAGGAGCCGGGCAAGCCGGCCGAATTGCTGACCGTTCCCGCACCCGAGACAAAGCCGGCTGCTCCGGCCGCCGCGCCGGCTGCTCCCACAGCCGAAGCCCCCGCAACCGCTCCGGCGCCAGCCGCCCCAGCGCCAGCCGTGGTCGACGCGACACCGGCTCCTGCAGCGCCGGCGACGCCGCCCGTTGCAGGCGTGACCGAGCCCAAGATCGTCGTCGAGGCGGTCGAGATCGACGGCAGCAAGATCTTTGTCGCCGGCCTCGCCGATGCCGGCCGCAAGGTGCGCGCGTATGCCAACGACATCCTGCTCGGTGACGCGCAAACTTCGACGGACGGTCATTTCCTGGTCGAGGCGACGCGCGACATTCCGGTCGGCAGCTACACAATCCATGTCGACGGCCTCGATGCCGACGGTGTGACAGTTGTGGCCCGCGCGGCCGTACCGTTCGAGCGTGAGCCCGGCGAAGCGATCGCCGCCGTGGCACCCTCGGCGCCGAAGCCCGTTCAGCCCAAGCCGGCCGCACCTACCACCGCCGAGGCACCGGCCGCGGCCACGACGCCTGCTCCCGCCACCGAGGCTCCGGCCGTCATGGCGGAGGCGACGCCGCCAAGCGATGTGCCCGAGACGGTGGCGCCCAAGCTTGAACATGCCGACGGCGCCGTCATCATCCGCCGCAACGACACGCTGTGGCGGATCTCGCGGCGCGTCTATGGCCACGGCGTACGCTTCTCGACCATCTACCTCGCCAACCAGGACCAGATCAGTGATCCCGACCGCATCTGGCCGGGCCAGGTGTTCAAGGTCCCGGAAAAGTCGAAGGAAGGCGAAGCCGCCGACCTCAAGGCCATGGGCGAGCAGGCAACGACAGCGCCCGCCAAGACGGAGTAGGGTTTGAGCGCCGACGGTTGAGCGCAATCTCCCCTTGTGGGAGATGCCCGGCAGGGCAGAGGAGGGCGCTGTCTCGCCAGCCTGTCGGCCAAATCCGGTCGAGCTACCTTACGGCTGCTCGTAATGCTTTGATCGTGGAAAGTCGCGATCCTTCGCGCCCCTCTCTGTCCTGCCGGACATCTCTCCCACGAGGGGGAGATTGGCGGTTCCGGCGCTCTGCCCATAGGGTTAGCTTGCCCCGTGCCCGTTCATCGTCTATCGCCGATGAACGATGGCAGAATCCCTGATGGAAACAAACGCATCATGCGGCGGTCCGGACAGCCGTGCGGTCGCCGCCCGACTTGCAGCGCTTTCCCATCCGGCGCGGATCGAAATCCTGAAACACCTATCGACGAGCAGTTCCTGCTGCTGCCGCGAGGTCGTCGACCGCTTAGATCTGGCGCAGTCCACCGTGTCACAACATCTGAAAATACTGGTCGAAGCCGGGCTGGTTCGCTTCGAGCCCGATCGCCAGCGCTCGCGCTATGCGATCGACCATGCCGCGCTCGCCGATGTCTCCGCATCGGTGGCCGCTCTCGTCAATTCCTGCTGCTCCGGCCGCTGAAATAAGAAGAAGGCACAAGAAATGGCCGAAAAAACCGTCTCCGACTCCTCGACTTTCAAGACGCTGCTCAATTTGTGGCCTTACATGTGGCCAGCGGATCGCGCCGATCTGAGAGCCCGGGTCACATGGGCGACGCTGTTGCTGGTCGTCGCCAAGCTGACGCTGGTCGCCGGTCCCTATTTCTTCAAATGGGCGACCGACGCGCTGGCCGGCGACGCCAAATCGGCGCCGCCG
>NZ_RZQT01000003.1:0-133141 GCF_003998485.1 Mesorhizobium sp. M7A.F.Ca.CA.001.04.2.1 | reverse complement strand
TCCCCGCTGATAGCGTGATCGGCGTTGGCATTGGCGGCGCGGATTCGGCGATCAACGAGTTCAAGAAGCCGACGGCCACCGGCTTCGTCGGCACCGTGATCATCTCGCCGAAGCGTCATGGCTACGAAACGGCGCTCAACATGTATGACTGGGTTGCCAGCAACAAGGAGCCGGAGAAGTTGATCCTGACTTCTGGTGCACTCGCCAAGCGCGACGACTACCAAAAGGTCCGCCAGGGCCTCGGCATCGAATAATCCTCCCTGTACAAACAGGCGGCGGCTCATCCCGCCGCCTGTTTGCCATTCCACAAGAGGATCGCTGCCCGTGTCCTTTCTCGACTTCTCGCACATCACCAAGACCTATCCGGGCGTCAAGGCGCTGTCGGACGTCTCGTTCGGCGTCGACAAAGGCGCCGTGCACGGCCTGATGGGCGAGAACGGCGCCGGCAAATCCACCCTGATCAAGATACTGTCCGGCGACCAGCATGCCGATCAGGGCGAGATCCGCATCGACGGCAGGGTTCAGGCCTATACGTCGACCCGGGATGCCTTCGACAATGGCGTCATCGTCATTCATCAGGAACTGCAGCTGGTTCCTGAACTCACCGTTGCCGAAAATCTCAGCCTCGGTCGTTTCCCTGCCAACGCCGGCATCATCGCCGGCCGCCGGATGCTGGACGACGTCGGCGCCAAGCTGAAATCGGCCGGCATCGACATCGACATGCGCCGCAAGGTCAAGACGCTGTCCATCGGCGAACGCCAGATGGTCGAGATCGCCAAGGCGATCATGCTCGACGCACGCGTTATCGCGCTGGATGAACCGACCTCGTCGCTGTCCTCGCGCGAAAGCGAAATCCTGTTTGCCCTGATCGACCGCCTGCGCGGCGAGGGCAAGGTCATCATCTACGTCTCGCACAGGCTTGACGAAGTGTTCCGGCTCTGCGACAGCCTGACCGTGCTGCGCGACGGCAAGCTGGCGGCGCACCATGCGTCGCTGAAAGGCGTCACCCGCGACCAGGTCATCGCCGAAATGGTCGGCCGCGAGATTTCGGATATCTGGGGTTTTCGCGCACGAAAAACGGGCGATGTCCGCCTGAAGGTCGACGCTCTCAGCGGCCCCAAACTGAAGACGCCGGCCAGTTTCGAGGCGAGGGCAGGCGAGATCGTCGGCTTCTTCGGCCTGATCGGTGCCGGGCGCTCGGAACTGATGCGTCTGGTCTATGGCGCCGATCCGCGCTCGGGCGGCACCATCACCGTCGATGGCAAGCTGGTCCCTGCCACCGATCCGCGTGGTACGATCCGGGCCGGCATCGTGCTGTGTTCGGAGGACCGCAAGCATGACGGCATCATCCAGGGCCGCTCGGTCGAGGAGAACATCAACATCTCGTCGCGGCGCCATCACACGCGCTTCGGCGTGTTGAACCGCGCCAGCGAGATCGCCACCGCCGAAACCTTCATCAAGAAGCTCAAGGTGCGCACGCCGTCGCGCAAGCAGGACATCATCAACCTCTCCGGCGGCAACCAGCAGAAGGTCATTCTTGGCCGCTGGCTGTCCGAACAAGGGGTGCGGGTTCTCATTGTCGACGAGCCGACGCGCGGCATCGACGTCGGTGCCAAATCGGAAATCTATGAACTGCTCTACCAGCTTGCGCAGGACGGCATGGCGATCGTTGTCGTCTCGTCCGAACTGCCGGAGGTGATGGGCATCTGCGATCGCATTCTGGTGATGTGCGGCGGCCGCGTCAGCGCTGAGCTCACCCGCGACCAGTTCGCCGAAAGGGCGATCGTGGCCGCCGCTCTCCCCGATCAGAAAACCCCCGACGCGATCGCATCTTGAGGACTTTTGGCATGACCGACCAGTTGAAAAAAATCCTGCTCGGCGAACAGGGCCTCGTCGTCATCTTTGTCGTCGCCTTCGCGCTGGTCTCGGCTCTGGTGCCGAATTTCCTCACCGACCGCAACATGCTCGGCCTGCTGCAGTCGGTGGTCACCGTCGGTATCGTCGCCTGCACCATGATGTTCTGCCTTGCCGCACGCGACTTCGACCTGTCGGTCGGCTCCATCGTCGCCTTTGCCGGCATGGTCGCTGTGATGGCGTCGAATTACACCGGCTCGATCCTGCTTGGCCTCTTGGCGGCAATTGCCAGCGGCGCCTTCGTCGGCTTCATCAACGGCATCGTCATCGCCAAATTCCGCATCAACGCGCTGATCACGACGCTGGCCACCATGCAGATCGTGCGCGGGTTTGCGCTGATTGCGTCCGACGGCCGCGCCGTCGGCATCAACAGCCCGGATTTCTACCAGCTCGCGCTGTCCAAACTGCTCGGCATTCCGACGCCGGTCTGGGTGCTCGCCATCCTGTTTTGCATCTTCGGCTTCGTCCTCAACCGCACCGTCTTCGGCAAGAACACATTGGCCATCGGCGGCAATCCGGAGGCTTCGCGCCTTGCCGGCGTCAATGTCGACCGGACGCGCATCTGGATTTTTGCGCTGCAAGGCGTCATCTGCGGCATCGCCGGCATCCTGCTGGCGTCGCGCATCACCTCGGGCCAGCCCAACGCGGCGGTCGGACTGGAACTCTCGGTCATCTCGGCCTGTGTGCTCGGCGGCGTCTCGCTTGCCGGCGGCCGCGCCACCATGTCGGGCGTCATCGTCGGCGTGCTGATCATGGGCATCGCCGAGAACGCCATGAACCTGCTCAACATCCCGGCCTTTTACCAGTACATCGTGCGCGGCGTTATTTTGCTCCTGGCCGTGCTGCTCGACAATCTGCGCTCGTCGGCTTTGGGCCGGCGTTGAGTCGGGGCAGGGCATGTCGGCTGGAATACTACTGGAAAGCAATCGGCTGTGCGTCGAGATCAGCCCCTCTGGCAGCGCAATCGTCAACGGCCATACGGCCGACGGGGTGCCATTCCTGCGTCCCTACCAAGGCGAGGCCGAGTTCGACGTTGTGCACTGCGCTTGCTTTCCGATGGTGCCGATCGGCAATCGCGTCGAGGGCAATGCGTTTTCCTGCGGCGGTCAAAACTTCACGCTGGCGCCCAACACGACTGATCCTTTCTATATTCACGGTGACGGCTGGCAGGCGAACTGGAAGGTCGAGGAGCATCGCGTCGACCGCCTCGATTTGGCCTTCGATCAGCCGCGCCGCGTCGACTCGCCCTATGTCTACCATGCGCGACAGTCGTTCCGGCTCGCCGGCGCGCGGCTGGAACTCCGGCTTGCCGTCGAAAATACCGGCGTCATTCCACTGCCATTCGGCCTCGGTTTCCATCCATTCTTTCCGCGCACGCCGCGGACGACCTTGTTTGCGCCGGCCGAAACCTGGTGGACAGAGCGCGACGGGCACCTTCCAGCGTCCAGGAGCGCCATTGCCGCCGATGTCGATTTCTCAACGCCGCGCCATTTGCCCGACCGTTGGCTGAACAATGGCTTCGAAGGGTGGAGCGGCATCGCGCGCATCATCTGGCCGGAGCACTGTCTGGGGATCGACATCGAGGCGGACGCGGAGCTCGACCGCTACATGCTCTTTGCGCCGGACACGGACCGAAGCTTCTTCTGCCTGGAGCCGATGAGCCATACCCCAAATGCGTTGAAGCATTTCGATGCCGACCCAATGGGGATCAAGGTACTTTCCCCCGGCGAGGTTCTCAGAGCAAGATTCGCAATGACCGTCTTCGACTGGAGCGACAACCATGGCTGAGCGCCTTTCCGGCAAACGCATCTTCCTGACCGGCGCCGCGCAAGGCATCGGGCTGGCGATCGCCGAGGCCTGCCTTGCCGAAGGCGCAAGACTGTTCCTGGTCGACCGCGACGGCGCACTGCTGGACAAGACCGTCGCGGGCCTCGCCGTGCCGCGCGGCCATGTCGGGCATGCGGCAGCCGACATCAGCGACGGTGCCGCGATTGCCACTGCCGTCAGCCAAGCGGCCGCCGAGATCGGCCCCATCAGCGCGCTGATCAACAATGCCGGGGCCAATGTGTTCTCGACGCCGCTCGAGGCGACCGAGGAGGAATGGAACCGCAACTTCGACGTCAACGTCAAGGGCGCCTGGAATTGCAGCAAGGCGGTGTTGCCGGGTATGATCGCGAGCGGCGGCGGCGCCATCCTCAACATCGCCTCGACGCACAGCTTCACCATCATCCCACACACCTTTCCCTATCCGGTCGCCAAGCACGCGCTGCTCGGCCTGACCAAATCGCTGGCGCTCGAATATGCGGTGCAAGGCGTGCGCGTGAACGCGCTGGCGCCCGGCTATGTCGAAACCCAGAAGGCGATCGACTACTGGAACAGCTTTGCCGATCCGGCCACAGCACGCGCCAACACCATGGCGCTACATCCTGGCGGCCGCATCGCCACGGCGCGCGAGATTGCGCTGGCTGCGGTGTTCATGATTTCCGACGAGTGCCCGTTCATGAATGCGGCCACGCTCGTCGTAGATGGTGGGCTGAGCCAGCTCCAGCATCCAGCCTGAATTCCGGGAAAATCATGACCAAGAGACGATCGCAGCACTGGTTCGGCGGGCAGGGCAAGGACGCCTTCATTCACCGCAGCTGGATGAAGAACAACGGCCTGCCCGACGATGCCTTCGACGGCCGCCCGGTGATCGGCATCTGCAACACCTTCTCCGAATTCACGCCTTGTCACGTGCATTTCCGTGGCCTGATCGAGCACATCAAGGCGGGCGTGCTGGAAGCCGGCGGCCTGCCGCTGGAATTCCCGGTCTTCTCCTGCGGCGAATCCAATCTGCGCCCGACGGCGATGCTGTTCCGCAATCTCGCCTCGATGGATGTCGAGGAAGCGATCCGCGGCAATCCGATGGACGGTGTCGTGCTGATGGCAGGCTGCGACAAGACCACCCCGTCGCTGGTCATGGGCGCGGCCTCCTGCGACCTGCCGTCGATCGTCATTTCCGGCGGGCCGATGCTCAATGGCCGTTTCCAGGGCCGCGAGATAGGTTCCGGCACCGATGTCTGGAAATTCTCCGAGGATGTCCGCGCCGGCGTGATGAGCGAGCAGGATTTCGCTAATGCCGAGAGTGCCATGTCACGCTCGCCGGGTCATTGCATGACCATGGGCACGGCCTCGACCATGGCCTCGATGGTCGAAGCGCTCGGCCTGGCGCTGCCGGGCAACGCTGCCTATCCGGCGGTCGACGCGCGCCGCAGCCGCATCGCCCGCATGACGGGGCGGCGCATCGTCGAGATGGTCAATGAGAATCTCCGCCCGTCCGCCATCCTCAAGAAAGAAGCTTTCGCCAACGCCATCCGTGTCAATGGTGCCATCGGCGGCTCGACCAATGCGGTCGTGCATCTGCTGGCGATTGCCGGCCGCGTCGGCACCGAACTGACACTGGACGATTGGGATCGGTATGGCCGCGATGTACCGACCATCCTCGACCTGATGCCGTCAGGCCGCTTCCTGATGGAGGACTTCTGCTACGCAGGCGGCATTCCGGCGGTCATGAAGGAGATCGGCGATCTGCTCGATCTCGACGTGCTGACCGTCACCGGCAAGACCGTGCGCGACAACATCCGTGACGCTCAAAACTACAATCCCGAGGTGATCCGCCCGCGCGACAAGGCGCTTACTCGCAATGGCGGTATCGCGGTGCTGCGCGGCAATCTGGCGCCCGACGGCGCCATCATCAAGCCGTCAGCCGCGTCACCGGCCCTGATGAAGCATCGCGGCCGCGCCGTCGTCTTCGAGGACATCGACGACTACAAGGCGCGCGTCGACGATCCCGCGCTCGACGTCGACGAAGCGTCGATCATGGTGCTGAAGAATTGCGGCCCCAAGGGCTATCCGGGGATGGCCGAGGTCGGCAACATGGCGCTGCCCCGGAAGCTGCTGAAGCAGGGTGTCCGCGACATGATCCGCATCTCCGATGCCCGCATGTCCGGCACCGCCTTCGGCACCGTCGTGCTGCATGCCGCACCCGAAGCCGCCATCGGCGGCCCGCTGGCGCTGGTCAGGAGCGGCGACTTCATCGAGCTCGACGTCGAAGCAAGGAAGCTGCATCTCGACGTGTCGGCACAGGAGTTGGCGCGGCGTCGTGAATCCTGGCTACCGCCCGTCCCGGCGATGCGCGGCGGCTATCAGGGCCTCTACGTCGACCGTGTCCTGCAGGCGGACCGCGGCGCCGATCTCGACTTTCTCGTCGGATGCCGTGGCCACGCCATTCCACGCGAAAGCCATTGAGGCCGACCAGCATGCCTAATTTCCGGCCTGACGGTTTCCACGGCATTCACGCCATTCTCTACGCGCTCTTTGACGCGAACGAACAACTGGACCGCGCGGCGATGCGTCGGCAGGTCGAGATCTGCCTGGCGACGGGCGTGCACGGCATGGCGGCGCTCGGCCTGGCGACGGAAGTCGCCAAGCTGACCGAGGCCGAGCGCCGGACGATCATGGACTGGACGGCGGAAGATACGGCTGGAAAAGTGCCGCTTGCCTTCACCATCTTCGGCGCTTCGGTGGCTGAGCAGGTGGCACAGCTTCGCCATGCTGAAAGCGTGGGAGCGGATTGGGTGATCCTGCAGCCGCCGCCGGTCGGATCCTATGGTGCGCCGGAATACACCAGGTTCTTCGGCCGCGTCGCCGAGGCAACCGACCTGTCGGTGGCGATCCAGAACGCGCCGGCGTTTTTCGGGCGCGGCCTGTCATCGGACGAGATCCGCGAACTCGTCACGCTGCATCCCAACATAAGGCTGATCAAGGGCGAAGGCCCGGTCACCGACATTGCCGGATTGATCGAACGCACCGAAGGCCGGATACCCGTTTTCAACGGACGCGGCGGCCTGGAACTGATCGACAATTTCCGCATCGGTTGCCGCGGCATGATCCTGGCGCCTGATGGCATCGACCTCGCCGTGCGCGCCTACAATGCGTTTCGGATCGGTGACGAAGCGACGGCCGAGGCCGAGTATGCAAGAATGCTGCCGGCAGCGGTCTGCGTCATGCAGGGCATCGAGAACCTGATCTGCTACGGCAAGCGGCTGTTCGGCGCCCGCGCAGGCATCCCGATACACGACCGGGCTCCGGCGATGCGGCCCAACGAGACCGGCGTGGCGATGGTGGCGCGCTTTGCGGCTGGCCTCGGTCGGTTGCCTGGCTGAACGGCAACTGCCCTTCAATAGGTCGTCCGCCCACCCGACAGGTCGAACGTGGAGGCGGTCGTGAAACTGTTCTCCTTGGAGACGAGCCAGGCGACCATCGCCGCGGCTTCGTCGACCTCCAGCAGGCGGCCGCGCGGAATGCGCGAGCGCATATATTCGATGTGCTCCGGCGTCAGCTGTTCGAGAATGCGCGTCTGTGCCGTGGCCGGCGAGATGCAGTTCACGGCGATGTCGTACTGCGCCAGTTCCTTGCCGAGCGACTTGGTCAAGCCGATGACCGCCGCCTTCGAGGCTGAATAGGCGGAGGCGTTGGGGTTGCCCTCCTTGCCGGCGACCGAAGCGATATTGACGATCCGTCCGTAATTGCGCTCCTTCATTCCGGGAACCACGGCGCGATTGACGTAGAACGTACCGTTTACGTTGACGTCGATGACCTTCTTCCACGTCTCGATGTCGTAGACGTCGAGCGGGGCGGCAGGGCCGGCAATTCCGGCGGAATTGACCAGAATGGAAATCTTGCCGGCCAGATCTTCGGTCCTGGCGCGCGCCGCGTCCACCGACGTCCAATCGGCGACGTCCACGATCTCTGTCGTGGCAGCGTTGCCGAGTTCCTTCTTGGCGGTTTCGAGGCGGGCCTCATCGAGATCCCACAAGCTGACCGTCGCGCCGGAAGCGACGAAACGCCTGGCCATCGCGAAGCCGAGGCCCTGGGCGCCGCCGGTGACGACAGCGTGCTGGCCGTCAAGATCGATCCTGTTCATGTCGAGCGGTTCTTTCCGTTTGAGATTTTTCGTGGGTGCCCGCCGGCCTGTGCAGGCCGGCGATCGCTACATGGTCGCGCCAAGGCTCCATGGCACGAACTCGTTGTCGCCATAGCCGAGCGCTTCCGACCTGGTGCGCCCGCCGGAAGCGACGCGCAGGATCTCGGCAAAGATCTCCTCGCCCTTCTCGGCCAGCGAGACGCCGTCCAGTATGTCTCCGCAATTGATATCCATGTCCTCGCGCATCTGCTCGAAGATGAAGGTGTTGGAGGCAAGCTTGATCGAGGGCGTCGGCTTGCAGCCAAAGGCCGAACCGCGGCCGGTGGTGAAGCACAATATGTTGGCGCCGCCGGCGACCTGCCCGGTGGCCGAGACCGGGTCGTAGCCGGGCGTATCCATGAAGACGAGGCCGCGCTCGTTGATCGGCTCGGCATATTCCAGCACCGCCCGCAGATTGGTGGTGCCGCCCTTGGCGGAAGCGCCGAGCGATTTCTCCAGGATGGTCGTCAACCCACCCAGCTTGTTGCCGGGCGAAGGGTTGTTGTTCATCTCCATGTCGTGCCTGGCGGTATAATCCTCCCACCAGCGGATGCGTTCGATCAGCTTTTCGCCCACCGCGCGGCTCTCGGCGCGCAAGGCGAGGAGATGTTCGGCGCCATAGATCTCGGGCGTCTCCGAGAGCACCGCCGTACCGCCTTGCCCGACAAGCAGGTCCACCGCAGCACCTAGTGCCGGATTGGCGCTGATGCCGGAGTAACCGTCCGATCCACCGCATTGCAGCGCAAGCACCAGTTCGGAGGCTGGTTGCGGCGTCCTTTCGGCGGCGTTCACCGTAGGCAGCATGTCGACGATCGCCTTCACGCCAGCCTCGACCGTCTTTCGCGTACCGCCGGTTTCCTGGATGGTCATCGTGCGGAAAATCGTGCTCTCCTCGATGTTGTACGACTGCATCCAGCGTGGGATCTGGAACGCTTCGCAGCCGAGTCCGACCATCAGCACGCCGCCGACATTGGGGTTCGTGGCAAAGCCCCATTGCGTCCTTTTCAACAGGTCGTAAGCGGGACCCTTGGTGCCGATGCCGCAGCCAGTGCCGTGGACGAGTGCGATGATACCGTCGACATTGGGATAGTCGCGCAGGATGCCAGACCGGTTGACCTCGTCGGTGATGAACCGGGCGACGCTGGCAGAGCAGTTCACCGAGGTCAGGACGGCAATGAAGTTGCGCGTGCCCACCTTGCCGCTCGGCCGGCGGTAACCCATGAAAGTAGCGCGCTCGGCCTCGGCAACGATCTCGGTTTGCCTGGTATTCGTGCCGAAGACGTAGTCGCGTTCGAAATTTCGCAGATACACATTGTGCTCGTGAACCCAGTCGCCGGCGACGATTGGTTCCCGCGCAAAACCGATGGTCTGGCCGTATTTCACGATCGGCTCGTCCGAGCCGATGTCGCGCAAGGCCATCTTGTGCCCGCGCGGTATGCGTGCCCTGGCAGCCACGTCACCGGCTTTTTCGCCGATCTTCAACGGATCGACCGCCAGAAGAATGTTGTCGGCCCCCGAAAGCTTGATGAACCGCGCCATGACCCAAACTCTGAAAAAGTTCTCCGCGACAGGAGGTCGAGAGACAAGAAATGATTTGGAATACTAATATAATAGAATGTCAGAGGTCAAGGCCGGAGACTGGATGAGGTCGTCATGAAAGACGGACCGGTCGCCACGTCGTTGGGCATATCCGGGAAGCGACTGCCCGATAACGTTCTGGTCAATCGAGATGGAAGACCTCTTCCATGGCCGCCCACCATTCGCCGTCGGCGCGCGTCGGCAGCGGCGTCTGCATGGGGCCGCACAGTTCCCACCATTTGCGCATGGCCGGCGACTCGCTCATCCGCGCTGCATCCTTGGCGAAGTCGCTGCCGTGATACTCCCAGCAGGCGAACAGAAGGTTCTCCGGTTCGCGCAGGAAGACCGAATAGTTGCGGATGTTGGCGCGGCTGATGACGTCGAGCACTTCGGGCCAGACGGCGGCGTGGACGCGCTTATAGTCCGCGATCGCCTCGGCTTTCACGCCGATACAAAGTCCCATTCTTTGCATGCTGGTTGCTCGCGGGGCTTCAGCCGAGAAGGTCGGCGGCGACTTCGAGCGTGTTGCGGAACGACGTCTCGAGATGATGTTCCATGGCCCGTGCCGCACCCTCGGCGTCGTGGCGCTTCAGCGCGTCGAAAATGGCCTCGTGCTGCTCGATCGTCTGTTCGCCATAACCCGGTCTTGGGATAGCGAGATAGCGCCCGCGATCCATCTGTGCCTTCGAGATGTCGACGGCTCTCCAGATCATCGGCAGGCCGCAGATCTCGGCTATGGTGCGGTGGAAGACATCGTCGAGTTGTATCGCGGTGGCATATCTGCCGCGGGATATGGCAAGCCGGTGCGCCGCCATGTTGTCTTCCAGCAATTCGCTGGCTGCCGCTGTGAACTTGGCGGCCGCGCGTCGGGCGCTTTCCATCTCCAGTGCCCGCCGGATGACATAGGCTTCTTCCAGGTCGGCCCGGCTGATCGGAGCAACATAGGTGCCGGTCTGCGCCAGGATCTTGACCAGGCCCTCGTCGCTGATGCGCTTGACCGCTTCGCGAACGGGGGTGCGAGACACCCCCAGGGCCTCCGCGATGGCGACCTCGTTGATGACCTCTCCCGGCTTCAACTGCCCGACGACGATCAGGTTGCGGATCTTGTGGTAGATCTGATCGCGGAGCGGAAGAGCCCGATTGAGCGTCGAAGGATCCAGGTCCATTGCAAATCCGTGTCTTCGTTCACCAGAAATGGCCAGATAATACTAGAATGTCAATTGGAACGCATCCAATACAAGCGTGGGGGTCGGTGACGCACGACGTCATGACGACCCGCCGGAATCCAGCTTGCCAGAACTGTTATATTAGTGCAATAGTGAGGATGAACGATGGAAAATTCAGTCCGGGACTGAGGCCTGGATCTTCAACAGCGCAGGCCATTCAAGCTTGTTCGAAGAAGCCCGAACTGCGTTTGCAGCGCTATTATACTAACATATCGAAGGCCGATGTAGCGCACCGGCCGGCCGCCAGGAGGAACCTAGCCAGATATGACCGTCGCCGCCGATTGCGCCTTGGATATGCGAGGCATCAGCAAGAACTTTCCAGGCGTGAAGGCTCTGTCCAACGTCAATTTTGCCGTGAAATTCGGCACCGTTCATGCGGTCGTGGGTGAGAACGGCGCCGGCAAATCGACGCTCATGAAGATCCTCAACGGATCCTACGCGCCCACCAGCGGCACGATCAAAGTCGGTGGCGCCGAGGTGCGCATGCGCCGGCCCGCCGACGCCCAGGCGCTCGGCATCCGCATGGTGCACCAGGAAATCAATCTGGTCCCCGACCTGACCGTCGCCGAGAACGTCTATCTCGGCCGCATGCCCGGCAAATGGACCTTTCTGCGCAAGCGCGAGATGGTCAGGGCGGCGGCTGCCGTCCTCGACGAGCTCGGAGCGGCCATCAATCCGCGTGAACGGCTCGGCAACCTTTCTATCAGCCAGCAGCAGCTCGTCGAGATCGCCAAGGCCTATGCGGCGCAGCCGAGGATCATAGTGCTGGACGAGCCGACATCCAGCCTCAGCGAGCATGAGACGGCGGCGCTGTTCCGGATCCTGCGCAAGATGCTCGATGACGGCATCGCCATCGTCTACATCAGCCATCGGCTGAAGGAGGTGCTCGAAATCGCCGATGAGGTGACGGTGCTGCGCGATGGCTCAATGATCGAGACGCGTCCGATCAAGGGCATAAAGGCTGCCGATATGATCAGGCTGATGGTCGGTCGCGAAGTTAGCAATGTCTTCCCGAAAAGTCCGGCCGCGATCGGCAAGTCCGTGTTGCGCGTGGAGCATATCAGCGACGGACAGCGCTTCCGCGATGTCAGCTTCGATGTGCGCGCCGGCGAGATACTGGGCTTGACCGGCTTGGTGGGCGCTGGCCGCACCGAGGTTGCCCGCGCAATCTTCGGCCTGTCGCGGCTTGTCGAGGGCACGGTCAGCGTCAACGGACGCGAGGTCTCGATCAACTCGCCATCCCAGGCGGTCAGGGCAGGCATTGCCTATGTTCCGGAAGATCGCAAGGGCGATGGCGTCGTGCCTGGAATGTCGGTCCGGGAAAACATCAGCCTGCCCATCCTGCGCCGCCTGACCCGTTTCGGACGCATCAGCCGCAGCGCCGATCGCGCGCTTGCCCGGGATTCGGTCAAGCAGTTTTCGATTTCACCGCCCGACGGCGAACGGCGCATCAGCCTTCTGTCGGGCGGCAACCAGCAGAAGGCGGTCATCGCCAAATGGCTTGCCGCCAAACCTTCGGCCTTGATCCTCGACGAGCCGACGCGGGGCGTCGACGTCGGCGCCAAGGCCGAGATCCACCACATCATCGGCCAACTCGTCGCCGGCGGCATGGCGGTCGTGATGATCTCGTCGGAACTGCCCGAAATCCTCGGAGTCTGCGACCGCGTGGTGGTGATGCGCGATGGCTATGCCTCCGAGCCTCTCTTGCGCAGCGAATTGAGCGAGGAGCGCATCATGGCGCTGGCCACCGGGGAGGAGATGGCTTGAGCGAAGCGGCCATGGAGATCGGTGGCGTGAACCGCAACGACCGCTTTACGCGTGGCAGCAGGCTTGTCGATGTCCTGTCGAAGGCGGGGCTCGCCTTCGCCATCGTCGCCGTGATGCTTTACGGCTCCCTCGTCAGCCCCGCCTTCTTCACGTCAGGCAATTTGCTCAACGTCCTGACTTCGATGTCCATCGTCGGCATCGTCGTCGTCGGCATGACCTTCGTGCTCGTGGTCGGCGGCCTGGCCGACCTGTCGGTGCCGGCCACCATCGCCTGCGGCGCCATCCTGTCGCTCGGGCTGCAGCCGATGATCGGGCCGCTGCCGGCGTTCCTGCTGGCGGTGGGTCTCGCGGGCCTCATAGGCCTGCTCAACGGGGGCCTGGTCGGATATGTCGGCATCAATCCCATCATTGCCACGCTCGGCGTTGGCACGATCGGACTGGGCATTGTCCAGGCGGCTGTCGGCGGGGTCATCGTCTATGGCAGCAATCCCGCCTCAGCCGAATTCGCCAAGGGCCGGCTGTTCGGCATTCCGGTCGTGGTGTTGATCTTCCTGGTCATCGCCCTTGTCGGCCATTTCGTCCTGTCCCGCTCCTTCTGGGGCAGATGGACGCTCGCCACCGGCGGCAATTACAGCGCCGCCGAGGCTAGTGCGGTTCCGGTGCGGGCCGTGAAGGCTGGCGCCTTCGTGATCACCGCACTGGCTTCCGGCATCAGCGGCGGCCTGCTCGGGCTGACGCTGCAGAGCGCGCGGCCGCTCATCGGCGGCGGCTACGAATTCAGCGCCATCACGGCGGTGGTGGTCGGCGGCGTGTCGATCGTCGGCGGCTTCGGATCGGTGCCGCGGGCCATTGCCGGCCTCATCTTCGTGCAACTGCTGACCAACGTCATGGTGCTCGACGGTGTGCGCACGCCAATCCAGGGTTTCGTGCTCGGCATCCTGATCGTCGGTGCCGTCGGCATGGATGCGGCGCTGCGCAAGCGGGGCGTGGCGTGATGCGTTTTCTTTCGCTTGTCTCGCAGCATCGCGTCGTCATCATTCTCGGCCTGACGCTCGTCATTTCCGCGCTGTTGGTTCCTGGCTACCTCTCGGCATCGACCCTCGGCCTCGGTCTCGACCGGGCGGCGACGATCGGCCTGATCGCGGTCGGCCTGACGGTGCTTTTGATATCGGGCCAGATCGACCTCTCCGGTGGCGCGGTGTTTGCCCTGGCCGGCATCGTATCGGTCATCCTGCAGCGAGAGATTGGCATCCTGCCTGCCGCGATCGCCGGCATCCTGGTCGGTACCCTGGCAGGCGCCATCAACGGCATGCTGGTCGTCGGCCTGAAGGTGAATTCGCTCGTGCTGACGCTCGCGACGATGCTGATCTTCCGCTCACTCGCGCACTGGATCACCAACAGCCAGCCGGTGACCGGAACCGACATCATGCTCTCCCTGGCGCTGGCCAAGATCTATCTCGATGTCTTCACCCTCCGCAGCGTGCTGTTCATCGCCCTGATCGTGCTGCTGCATTTCTGGCTGACGCGCACCATACCTGGGCGCAACGTCTTTGCGGTGGGGTCCAACCCGGCGGCTGTCAAGGAAAGCGGTATCGCCTCGGACCGTATCGTCTTTCTCGGCTTTGTCTTTGCCGGCACGCTTGCCGGCCTGGCGGGGGTTCTCCAGAGCCTCGTCACCAACACCGGCTCGCCTGTCTTCGGCTCGGAACTGACGGTCGCCGTCATTGCCGCGGTCGTTGTCGGCGGGACTCGTCTCGAAGGCGGCAAGGGATCCGCGCTCGGCACGCTCGGCGGCGTGCTGACGATCGGCTCGCTGACCATCGCGATGGAGTTCCAGTCCGTTCCCGCATACGTCCAGCAGGTCGTGTCCGGGCTTATCCTGATCCTGCTCGTCGTGCTCGATCGGGCCGTTACCACCAAGGGGAGGGCTCCGGGCACGCGCCCGGCGCTCGTTCGCGACAATCCAATCACTCAAGGAGGAACCACATGATTGGGAGGAAACACATGATTGGCAAGAAAAGCATGCTTCACGTCGCCGCCATGGCGGCTGTGCTGGCATCGACGGGCTGGGCCAGCGCCAAGACGGTCTGCTACGTGACGGCAGCGGATTCGCATGCCTACGCGACGCCGGCCAACAAGGCGCTTCAGGCGCGCGCTGCGGAACTCGGCATCGAGATCCTGAGCCTCAGCCAGGATTTTGATGTCCAGAAAGGCACCGAGCAGCTCAACACCTGCGTTGCGCGCAAGGTCGATGGCATCATCCTGTGGCCGCTCGACCCGCAGGCATACATACCGGGGCTGGCGCGCGCGCAGCAGGCGAACATTCCGGCGATCCTCATCAATTCGCCGATGAGCGACGATGCCAAGCCGTTCATCAAGTCGTTCACCGGGCCTGATGTCTATGAGGAAGGCAAGCTGGCGGCGGACTCGCTGAGCAAGGCGCTGGGCGGCAAGGGCTCCGTCGTCATCATCGCCGGCCAGGCCGGCAACGGCACCACGATCGGCCGCGTCAGCGGATTTACCGACCGTCTCAAGGAAACCAATGCCGAGATCAACGTGCTCGACACGGTCAACGCCGACTTCGACCAGCAAAAGGCGCTGGTGGTGAGCCGCGATCTGATCACACGCTTCGGCGACCAGATCAGCGGTGTCTACGCCAATGACGACACGATGGCTCGCGGCTTCATCGACGCATGGAAAGAGGCGAACCCCTCCAAGGCCGCACCGCCGATCGTCGGCATCAATGGCCAGAAGGATGCGTTCGAATCGATCCGCACCAATGAGATGTACTCGACCATCGTCCAGTCGCCCGTCGAGGATGGCCGCCTGGCGATCAACACGATGGCCGAGATCATCGAGGGCAAGGAGGTCAAGGACCGGCTGCCGATCCCGCTGACAGTCGTCACCAAGGACAACGTCAACGCGGTCGAACCAGCGTTCTGATGCAGGAAGGCCGGCCCGCTGCACTCGGGTCGGCCTCGCCGCCGACTTCTTGGGGAGAGAAATTCTAATAGCGGCAACGGAATTGGAATAAACTAACTCTACAGAGTTTGTGGAATAAGCAATCTGCACTGGCGATCTGGTTTCCACCCGGACAGGACCACGCCATGCCTACCTTTTTGCGCTCGCCGTCAACCAAAGCAGGCATCTCCGGCCGCCTCCGTCAGGCGACGGGAGACAGGCCATGAGCAAGCACATTCCAGACCGTATCAAGGTGCTCTGGTTTCTGCCGACGCATGGCGACAGCCGCTATCTCGGCACGGCCGAGGGCGGCAGATCGGTCGATCTGCCCTATCTGACGCAAGTGGCGAAGGCGGCCGACACGCTCGGCTACTATGGCGTGCTGTTGCCGACCGGCCGCTCGTGCGAGGATTCCTGGGTGATCGCATCGGCTCTTGTGCCGATGACCGAACGCTTGCGTTTCCTTGTCGCCGTGCGGCCCGGTTTGCAGTCGCCGACGCTGGCCGCGCGCATGACTGCGACGCTGGACCGCATCTCCAATGGCCGCCTGCTGATCAACGTCGTCACCGGCGGCGATCCGCTGGAGAACAAGGGCGACGGCATTTTCCTGTCGCATGCCGAACGCTATGAGGTGACGCAGGAGTTCCTGCGCATATACAAGCGGGTGCTGAGCGGCGAGACGGTCGAGCATGACGGCAAGCATTTCCACATCGAGGACGGAAGGCTGCTGTTTCCGCCGGTGCAGACGCCTTACCCGCCGCTGTATTTCGGCGGTTCGTCCGATGCCGGGTCGACGGTGGCGGCGCAGGAGATCGACAAATATTTGACCTGGGGCGAGCCGCCTGCCGATGTCGGGCGCAAGCTGGACAGGGTGCGTGAACTGGCGCAGAAGGCCGGCCGCAAGCTCTCTTTCGGCATTAGGCTGCATGTCATCGCCCGCGAAACCACCGAGGAGGCCTGGGCCGCTGCCGACAGGCTGATCAGCCGCCTCGACGACACGACGATCGCCTCGGCCCAAAAAGTCTTTGCGCGCATGGATTCGGTCGGGCAGGCGCGGATGAGCGCATTGCATGGCGGCGATCGTGCCAAGCTCGAGATCGCGCCCAATTTGTGGGCAGGCGTCGGCCTGGTGCGCGGCGGTGCCGGTACTGCCCTTGTCGGCGACCCCGACACGATCGCCGAGCGTATCGACGAGTACCGGCGCCTCGGCATCGATACCTTCATCCTGTCCGGCTATCCGCATCTGGAAGAAGCCTATCGCTTCGGCGAACTGGTGCTGCCGAAACTGCCGACCGACCATCCGGTCAAAGCCGCCGGCTCGTCCGTCAACACCGGTCCGTTCGGCGAGACCATCGCCGGCGACCACCGGCCGAAATCGCTCGCCAGCGCCTCGTGAACGCGCTCCCTCCGGCCCGCCGGTTGCGCGTCGCCATCCTTGGCGGCGGCTTTTCCGGCGCGGCGGTGGCCTGGCATCTGGCGCGGGCACCTCAATCGGAGTGCCTGTCGATTTCCGTCATCGAGCCGCGACCAGCGCTCGGCGGCGGCCTGGCCTATTCCAGCGAGGAACCGTCGAACCGGGTCAATGTCCCCGCAGCCAGGATGAGCATGGCTCCCGATGATCCGCAGCATTTTGCACGCTGGTTGGCTGGCAGCGGAGAACTCGAACACGACCCGGATGCCATCTGGAAGAACGGCGACGCTTTTCCGCGCCGTCGCGTGTTCGGCCGCTACGTCGCCGAGCATCTGGCGCCGTATCTCGGTTCCGGCCTTGTCCATCATGTCGAAGGTTCCGCCACACGCGTGACACGCGATGCCAGTGGCGCGGGCTGGACCGTGCACACCTCTGCCGGACCGGTCGTCGCCGATATCCTCGTCCTGGCAGCGACGCATCCGCGGCCCGGAATTCCCAACGCGCTGGCCTCGCTGACGGAAGCGCCAGGTTTCGTCGCCGATCCGTACGCTTCCGCCGCGCTTTCAGGGATCGGGCCGGAGGCGTCGGTGCTGATCGTCGGCTCCGGGTTGACCTCGGCCGACATGGTCGCCGAACTTGACCGCCGTGGCCATCGCGGCCGTATCCTCGCGCTGTCGCGCCGCGGCCTGCGCTCGCGCGGCCACCCGGATATCAGGGGCGAGCCTTTTGGCGACTTTGCATCCGCGCCGGCCACGACGGCGCTCGGCCTGCTCAAGACCATTCGCGCGACGCTGGCGGCCGCGCGCGCCGCCAATGTCAACTGGCAGTCGGTCTTCGATCAGCTGCGCCTCCAGGGGCCGGTGCTGTGGGCTGCACTTGCGCCGCCGGAGCGGGCAAGGCTGGTGCGCCAGCTGCGCGTGTTCTGGGACGTGCATCGTTTCAGGATCGCGCCGCAGGTCGCCGCGGTGCTCGACCGGCGTCATGCCGCCGGTACAGTCGACACCATTGCCGCCAGGCTTGTCGCGTCGAACGACGAGGACGGCAGCCTGGCTGTCAGCTTTCAACGGCGCGGGCAGACCCGGATCGAGACGATGCGCTTCGCTGCCGTCATCAACACCACCGGTCCGGCCCATGGGCAGGCGCTGCAGCTGAACCCGGCGCTAAGCTCGCTGGCGGAAGCCGGCTTGATCAGGACGGACCAATATGGGCTTGGCATCGAGACAGGTCTCGACAGCCGCGCGATCGGCCGGGACGGCGCGGCGGTCGCGACACTCCTGGTCGCCGGCCCGCTGGCACGAGGGACTTTCGGCGAGCTCATGGGTCTGCCGGAAGTCGCCCGCCATGCCCAGGCGGTCGCGGTTGAAATTGCCAGGCTGCTGGTAACGCTGCCGTCAGCGCAGGCCATTGGCGTCAATGCCGCGCACCGTCCACGCGTGGGCTGACACCTGCGGGCCGGGTTCGGCAGCGAAATTGGTATTTCCGTCCCAAGAGCGCCCCAAAAACGGAAAATCCTTCTTTGTATATAAATTCTATAAACATAATAAATATCCAAGCCGGCGCGACCGGAGCGATCAACGACACGGCCTGAATGGGAGACAGTTCATGGCACATGCAGAAGCCGATCCGATCAAATTCGCCTACTGGGTGCCGAATGTTTCGGGCGGCCTGGTGATTTCCAACATCGAGCAGCGCACCAACCATTCTGCCGAGTACAATCGCAAGCTGGCGCAGATCGCCGAGAAGGCCGGCTTCGATTACGCGCTCAGCCAGATACGTTTCACCGCCGGCTACGGCGCCGACGAACAGCATGAATCGGTGGCGTTCAGCCATGATCTGCTGGCGGCGACCACGACGCTCAAGGTCATCGCGGCGATCCTGCCAGGACCATGGAACCCGGCGCTGGCGGCCAAGCAGATCGCCACCATCAGCTACCTGACCAACGGCCGCGTCGCGATCAACCTTGTCTCCGGCTGGTTCCGCGGCGAGTTCCATGCCATCGGCGAGCATTGGCTCGACCATGACGAGCGCTACCGCCGCTCGGAGGAATTCATCCGTGCGCTGCGCGGAATATGGACTGAAGACAGCTTCACCTTCCGTGGCGATTTCTACCGCTTCAATGAGTATTCGCTGAAGCCGAAACCGCCGCAAGTACCCGAAATCTTCCAGGGCGGCTCGTCGCGCGCCGCGCGCGACATGGCATCGCGCGTCTCGGACTGGTACTTCACCAACGGCAACACGCCGGCCGAGATCGCCAAGCAGGTCGATGATATCAGAGTCAAGGCGAAGGCCAATAACCATTCCGTCAAAGTTGGCGTCAACGCCTTCGCGGTCGTTCGCGAGACCGAGGACGAGGCCAGGGCGGTGCTCGCCGAAATCATCGCCGAGGCCAATCCCGACGCGGTCAATGCTTTTGGCCATGAGGTCAAGAATGCCGGCAAGGCCTCGCCGGAAGGTGAGGGCAATTGGGCGAAATCATCCTTCGACGATCTGGTCCAGTACAATGACGGCTTCCGCTCGAACCTGATCGGCACCCCCAGGCAGGTCGCTCAACGCGTCGTCGACCTGAAGCGCGCGGGTGCGGATCTCATCCTGCTCGGTTTCCTGCACTTCCAGGAAGAGGTCGAGTATTTCGGCAAGCATGTCATCCCGCTCGTTCGCGAACTGGAAGACGCCGAGGCGGCGGCGTCGCTGGCGGCGGAATAGTCACCCCACAGGCACGCCGGACACGCGCCGGCCTGCACACATGGAGCTTGCCCGGCGCGCTGATCCGTCGGGCGGCAACAGGATTTTGCGCGCCTAATCGAGGACGATTGGAATGCCGTTGCCCAGTTATACGCTCGGAGTGATGGAGGCTTCCGCCTATGCACCGGAGGTCTTTGCGCGCGGCCTGCCGTCAGGCCCACGGCCGGAGCAGTCGTTCGAAGATGTCGCCAAGCCGGCAGGGGCCGTTGCCGGCGATGCCTCAGCATTGCTTTCGCTTCAGGGCATCAGCCTGTCCTTTGGCGGCGTCGTGGCACTGGCCGATATCGACCTATCGGTCCGCCAAGGCGAGATCCGTGCCATCATCGGCCCGAACGGCGCCGGCAAGAGTTCGCTGATCAACGTCATCAGCGGCGTCTACCGGCCGGATCGCGGCCATGTCCGGCTCGACGGTACCTCCTATGCCCAGGTCCCGACGCAGCGGCTGGCCCATCTCGGCGTCGCCAGAACCTTCCAGAATCTCGCACTGTTCAAGGGCCTAAGCGTCCTCGACAATGTCGCCTCTGGCCTCGCCTACAAGGTTCGCTCCAACTTTGCCGGCCAGGTGCTCGGCATCGGCCGCTCGCGTGGCGAGCAGCGCGATTCACGCAGCCGTGCCGAACAGATCCTTGAATTCCTCCATCTCACCGCCATTCGCGACCGTCTTGTCGGCACCTTGCCTTACGGCCTGCAGAAGCGTGTCGAACTGGCCCGCGCGCTGGTGGCCGAGCCGCGCCTGCTTTTGCTGGACGAGCCGATGGCCGGCATGACAGCGAGCGAAAAGAGCGAGATGGCGTCTTTCGTCCGTGCCGCGCGCGATCGTTTCGCCACCACCGCGGTGTTGATCGAGCACGATGTCGGCGTCGTCATGGGTCTGTCCGATCGCATCGCCGTTCTCGACTACGGCCGCAAGATCGCCGACGCCACGCCCGATGAAGTCAGGAACGACCAACGCGTCATCGATGCCTATCTCGGCGTCGCCTCGGACAATGAGGACGGGGCAGGCATATGATCGCCGATTTCGACTACCAATTCTTCATCGAAGTGCTCGTCGGCGGCCTGCTCTCAGGCGTCATGTATTCGCTTGTCGCGATCGGCTTCGTGCTCATCTACAAGACCTCGGGCGTGCTCAATTTCGCGCAAGGCGCGATGCTGCTGTTTGCGGCACTCACCTTCGTCAGCCTCGTCGAGCGCGGTATTCCGTTCGCGCTGGCGCTGGCGGTCACCTTCGCCATCATGGTTGCGATGGGTGTCGCCATCGAGCGCACGGTGCTGCGGCCACTGACCAACAAGCCGCCGATCACACTGTTCATGGCGACGCTCGGCCTGTCCTACATCATCGAGGGCGCCGCCCAGCTGATCTGGGGCACGCAGGTCCATGGCCTCGATCTCGGCATCGAGGACGTGCCGCTGGAAATCGGCGGCGTGCTGATCAGCCAGTTCGACATTTTTGCCGCGGTGGTTGCCGCCGGCATGGTCCTCCTGCTGTCGCTGTTCTTCCGCTACACCCGCATCGGCCTCTCCTTCCGCGCCGTTGCCGATGATCAGTTCGCGGCCCTCGCGGTCGGCCTCAGGCTGCCCTTGATCTGGGCCACCGTGTGGGCTGCCGCCGGCCTTGTCGCCCTGGTGGCGGGACTGCTCTGGGGCGCACGCCTCGGCGTGCAGTTCTCGCTGTCGCTGGTGGTGCTCAAGGCGCTGCCGGTGCTGGTGCTCGGCGGCTTCGATTCCATCCTCGGCGCCATCGTCGGCGGGCTTCTGATCGGCGCCAGTGAGAAGCTCGCCGAGGTCTATATCGGCGATTATTTCGGCGGCGGCATCGAGAGCTGGTTTGCCTATGTCGTCGCGCTCGTCTTCCTGCTGATCCGCCCTTCCGGCCTGTTCGGCCAGAAGCTCGTTGAGAGGATCTGAACGATGACCGCGATAACAAGCGATTTCGTCGCCGCGCCGGTGCTGCCGAAATGGGTCGTACCGGTCCTGCTGCTCGCCTTCGCCTATGGTGTCGTGCCGCTGATCGGCTCAAGCTATCTGTTAGAGGCCATCCTGCTGCCGTTCCTGGCGCTCAGCCTCGCCGGCGTGGGCTTGAACATTCTCACCGGCTATGCCGGCCAGGTCTCGCTGGGCAGTGCCGCCTTCATGGCGGCGGGCGCCTTCGCCGCCTATAATTTCAACCTGCGCGTCGAGGGCCTGCCGCTGATCGGCAGCATCTTCCTGGCCGGCATCGTCGCCGCCGCGATCGGCATCGTTTTCGGCCTGCCCAGCCTGCGGCTGAGGGGTTTTTATCTCGCAGTATCGACGCTTGCCGCGCAGTTCTTCGTGCAATGGGCGCTGACCAAGTTCAGCTGGTTCTCCAACAACTCGGCGTCAGGCGTCATCGACGCGCCGAGACTGTCGATTTCAGGTTTCGCGCTCGACGGCGCCATCGGTCGCTATCTCTTCGCGCTGACAATCGTCACTGTGCTGACCTTCCTTGCCTACAGGCTGGTCTCGTCGCAGACCGGTCGCAACTTCATCGCCATCCGCGACAATGAAACCGCCGCCCGCATCATCGGCATTCCGGTGCTGAGGACCAAGCTGCTGGCCTTCGCCATCTCGTCCTTCATCATCGGCGTCGCAGGCGTCATCTGGGCCTTCGCCTATCTGAGGACCGTCGAGCCGGACGGCTTCGATCTCGATCGGTCGTTCCAGATCCTGTTCATCATCATCATCGGCGGGCTGGCTTCGATCCGCGGCGCGTTTTTCGGCGCCGCCCTCATCGTGGTTTTCCCGCTCGCTCTGTCGCGCCTCGGCGGCTTCCTGTTCGGCGATCTCTTCGATTCGGGCGTGCTCGACATGAGCCAGCGCATCGTTCTGGGCGCGCTCATCATCCTGTTTCTGATCCTTGAACCCGACGGGCTGGTGGCGCTGTGGGACAGGGTCCGAAGACGGCTCCTGTTCGCCTGGCAGTCGACCTGAGCTGACGCATCCGAAAATGAACAAGGGGCCGAACAAGACGGCCCATACCGGGAGTACCTCGACCATGACTTTCCTCAGCACAATCAAGGCGGCGGCGTTGTCCGCGGCGATGATCGTGTCGGTGGCCTTGCCCGCCGCGCACGCCGACGAACAATATTTTCCGCTGCAGAGCTATCGCGTCGGGCCTTACGCGGCCGGCGGCACCGGCTTCTTCGGCGGCTTCATCGACTATCTCAACCTCACCAACATCCGTGACGGCGGCGTCAACGGCGTCAAGCTGACCTGGGACGAATGCGAGACCCAGTACGAGGTCGAGCGCGGCGTCGAATGCTATGAGCGGCAGAAGAGCCATGCCGGCGCCGCTGCCTGGAACCCGCTCTCGGTCGGCATCGCCTATGCCATGATTGACCGCATCACCGCCGACAAGGTGCCGCTGATCACCGTCAACCACGGCCGCACCGATTCCACCGACGGGCGTGTCTTCCCCTACGTCTTCCCGCTGCTGCTCAATCCCTACAGCGAGACATCAGGCATCGTGAACTACATCGCCTCCAAGGAAGGCGGCATCGACAAGCTGAAGGGCAAGAAGATCGTCGTGCTCTATCACGGCTCGCCCTACGGCAAGGAGACCATCCCGATCTATGAGCTGCTGGCGCAGAAATACGGCTTCACCGTGCAGCAGATCGAGGTGCCGCATCCCGGCAACGAGCAGCAGTCGCAGTGGCTGACCATCCGCCGCGCCAAGCCGGATTTCGTCGTCCTGCGCGGCTGGGGTGTGATGAACCCGGTGGCGCTGAAGACGGCGGTCAAGGTCGGCTATCCCGTCGATCACATCGTCGGCAATGTCTGGTCGAATTCTGAAGAGGATGTCATCCCTGCCGGCGACGCCGCCAAGGGTTACACCGCCATCACCACGCAGGCTTCCGGCAACTCCTACCCGGTGGTTCAGGAGATCGTGAAGACGGTCTACGGCGCCGGCAAGGGTAACCTTGAAGACAAGGCGCGCATCGGCTCGGTCTACCACAATCTCGGCATCGTCAACGGCATCCTCAATGTCGAGGCGATCCGGATCGCGCAGGAGAAGTTCGGCCACCGCACGCTGACCGGCGACGAGGTCCGCTGGGGCTTCGAGCATCTCAAGCTTGATCCGGCCAAGGTCGAGGCGCTCGGCGCCAAGGACCTGTTCCACTCGATCAATGTCAGCTGGGACAACCATGAAGGCGAAGGCTACGTGACCTTCCAGCAGTGGGACGGCAAGAAGTGGAACGTCGTCTCCGACTGGATCGCGCCGGACTGGGCGCTGCTGCGGCCAATCATCGAGAAGTCCGCCGAGGCCTACGCCGCCGAGAAGGGCATCAAGCTGCGCACCGCCGACGATGCCAATGCTGTGACCACCAACTGATCAGTCAGTGCCGGGCGTCGCGGACCAAGTTTCCGTGGCGCCCGACCTGTTCGGTTTTCGAACCGCGAAAGAACAGCCTATGCCGAACGATGACGTCATTCTTGCTGTGGACACGGTCCATGCCACCTACAACCACGCCATCACGGCGCTGCATGGCGTCAGTTTCGAGCTCAGGCGCGGCCAGATACTGGCATTGCTCGGTGCCAATGGCGCTGGCAAGACCACGACGCTGAAGGCCGTCTCCAACCTGCTGCCGGCCGAACGCGGCCAGGTCAATGCCGGCACCATCCGCTATGACGGCTCGGATGTCTCGCGCCGCAAACCGGGTGATCTGGTGCGCGCCGGGCTGGTTCAGGTGCTGGAAGGCCGCCACTGCTTCAAAAGCCTCACCGTCGAGGAGAATCTGATCGCCGGCGGCATCGGCCGCAGCGGCAGCCGCGCCGAGATCAACGGGGATCTCGAACGGATCTACGGCTATTTCCCGAGGCTTCGGGAAAAACGCCGGACATTGTCCGGCCTGACCTCCGGCGGCGAACAGCAGATGACCGCCATCGGCAGGGCGCTGATGTCGCGGCCGCGGCTGCTCGTCCTGGACGAACCGTCGATGGGGCTCGCGCCAATCATCGTCCAGGACATCTTCCAGAGCTTGAAAAAACTCAACCGCGAGACTGGCCTATCCATCCTGGTCGCCGAGCAGAACTCCGCAGTGGCGCTGCGATATGCCGACCATGCCACGGTGCTGGAGAACGGCGTTTCCGTTCTCGCCGGCGCGGCCCCCGAGCTTCGCCAGCGCGAGGACATCAGGGCCTTCTATCTCGGTCAATCGAACCCCGGGCAACAGGCGTCACCCGCCACCAAGCCCGCCCATCTCCACGCCGTTGCCTGAATCGAAATCCCAAGGAGCAGTGAAATGACCGTTTCGACCGTCAAGACCGACAAGGCTTCCGCCGCCGTGCCGCCAGTCGCAAGGCCGACCGCCCCGGCGCACATCATCAAGGACGACGCCGAGGCGATTGCGGTTGCCCATGCGCTCGCCGCCGAATTCGTTAAGAACTCCTCCCGGCGCGACCGTGAACGGATCTGGCCGGTCGCCGAACTCGATGCCTTTTCGCAAAGCGGCCTGTGGTCGATCAATGTACCCAAGGCATTCGGTGGGCCGGAGGTGTCCTATGCGACGCTGGCGAAGGTGATCGAGATCATCTCGGCGGCGGATTCCTCGATCGGCCAGGTTGCGCAGAACCATCTCGGCGTCGTCGCTGCCATCCGCACCGTCTCCGACGCGGACCAGCAGAAGCTGCTGTTCGCCGAAGCGCTGAAGGGCACCCGGTTCGGCAACGCCTTTTCCGAGTTCGGCTCCAAGCGCGCCGCCGATTTTGAGACCCGCTTCACCGATGCCGGCGATCATGTGGTCGTCAACGGCCGGAAATTCTATTCGTCCGGCGCGCTGCTCGCCCATCTGGTGCCGATCGTGGCGCTCGATGACGAGGGCCGCGCCTGGTATGCGATCGCCGACCGCGGCGCACCCGGCCTGACCGTCATCGACGACTGGTCGAGCTTCGGCCAGCGCACTACCCTGTCCGGCACCGTCATCATCGACAACGTCAAGGTGCCGAAGACGCATCTGGTACCCGGCTACAAGGGCTACGACAAACCGACCGCCGACGGCGCCATCTTCCAGATCATCCAGGTGGCCGTGGACACCGGCATCGCCCAGGCGGCGATCGACGAGACGGTCGATTTCGTCAGGACCAAAAGCCGCGCCTGGATCGACAGCGGCGTCGACAACGCCTGGGACGATCCCTACACCATTCAGGCCATCGGCGACCTGACGCTGCGCCTGCACGCGGCGCAGGCGCTGCTCGAAAAGGCCGGTCATGCAATCGACCGGGCAGTGGCCGAGCCGACAGCCGAGACGGTGGCGCACGCCCAGATCGTCACTGCTGAAGCCAAGATATTGTCGACAGAGATCGCCATCGCCGCCACCAACAAGCTGTTCGAACTGGCAGGGACCCGCTCAACCCTGGCCGAGCACAATCTCGACCGGCATTGGCGCAACGCGCGCACGCACACGCTGCACGATCCGGTGCGCTGGAAATACTCGATCCTCGGCAAATATTTCCTCAACGGCGAAAATCCGCCGCTGCACGCCTGGAGCTGATTTCCCACCGGCGGGCTGGCGGCCCGCCACGTCAAACCTTCGACCATCCAAGAGGCCACTGCCATGTCAAATCCAACAGTCGTCGGCTTTTCCGGCAACATCACCAGGCCGTCAAAGACGCGCGCCTTCGTCGATCTGATCGCCAGGGACATCGCCGCCAGCCACGGCCTATCGGCGAGCACCTATGATATCGAGGATCTCGGGCCGTCGCTGGGAACGGCGAAATGGGCCCGCGATCTCGACGGCCAGGCGCACGCGATCCTGGAACAAATCCTCGCCGCCGACGTGCTTGTCGTGGGCTCGCCGACCTACAAGGGCAGCTATACCGGCCTTTTCAAGCATTTCTTCGACCTGATCGATCCGGCGGCATTGCGGGGAAAGCCCATCGTGCTGACGGCGACCGGCGGTGGCGAGCGCCATGCCTTGATCGTCGAGCATCAGCTGCGGCCGCTGTTCGGCTTCTTCGAGGCCTTTGCGCTGCCCACCGCCGTCTACGCCACCGACAAGGATTTCACCGACGGCGTGCTGCGCTCCGAGGCGATCCTTAAGCGTGCGGCGCAGGCGGTCGACGAGGTCGGCTTTGTGCTGGCCAATCGTTCGGCAGGCCGGATCGCCGCTGAATAGCCTGTCGTCAGCCAGATTGAACTGAACGAAATCCGTGAGGGCAGCGCCCCCGCTTACGCGCAATTTACGACCGACCGCTAAAACCGTTCCTGTCTGATTCGTCTGGGACAGGAACGTCATGAGCAAAGCCCTCACATCCTTCGCATTGGTCGCCGTGCTGACCGCCTTGCTCATGGCGTTGAGCCTGGCTGTCGCCAGGCACGGCTATCCCTATGGCGCGATCGGCGTCAGGCGCCTTGACGGCATTGCCGACGCCGGCGTGTTCATCCCGATTGCCGCCGTCTATTTCTTCAGCGCGATGCTGATGATGATCCTGCCGATAAGGGCGGCCGGTATCGTCCTGACCCATGCCGCCGATGCCCTTTTCTGGACCGTGATCGCACTGTTTGCGACCATCGTCGGCTGTCTGGTCGCCAGATGGGCGTTCGGGCAGGGCAGCGCCGTGTGGACATTGCTGAACTGGCGGTTCCTGTTTGCCGCGGCGATCGCCGGTTGTCACTTCGTCATGAACGAGCTGCGCCGCAACGTGCTGCTGCGCAGCCTGTTCTTCGCCGTCTTTGCCGCCGCGACGCTGGCCTGCCTGTTCTGGTCGTTCACACTCTGACCAGCCGTAACCGGCTACTTCGCTGATCCTGCGGCGATGTTGCCGGCGGCAATTTCCATCCATGTCCAGAGATAGGCGGCAAGACCGCGATCGACATGGATGCGCAGCTTGGCGTCATGGCGATAGACGACGGCGCTGATGTCGGCGAAGGACAGCGCTGCACTGGCGCTCGCTTGGCTGGGATCGAGCGTCGTTCCACGCGCGATGAAAGCGTCGAGCGCCGTGCCCTCGGCCTCGAACATTTGCAACCCGGCGCTGATCGCCGTCACCGCGAACCCGTCTATGTGCCAGCCCGAGGCGATGGCAAGCGGGCTGTTCGAGACGACGAGCAGCCGGTCGCGCGCCAGTCGCGCCGCATAGCGGTCACCTTGTGCGGTGTCAAAGGCTCCGACTCCGTTCCCGTCGGCGCTCGAAGCCCGCGCCCACGCGTCGAGGTCGCCGCTGACCAGCAACTGGTTGAGGCCGCAGACCGCGCGTACCACAAGGCCGGGCACCTTGATCACCGCCGATTGCCAGTCCGGTGCAACGGACCATTTTTCCGCGAGATCACGCATGCAGCCGGTCTCCTGCCGGGTCGAAGGCGCAAGGGGCGGTAATTGTCGCCTTGCTGATCTTGCCGAGATACTGGATGTCGATCGTCTCGCCGTGCCGCGTCTCGCCGCGCTCTATCAGCCCAAGCGCAACCGGGCGGCCAAGCGTCGGGCTCTGGTAGCTCGAGGTGACAAAGCCCTGGCTGCGCAATCTGCCGTCGATCCGTTTGATGCCATGCGCGCCGGTCGGCAGCGGTGCTTCGCCTTGCGGCACCGCCAGCCCGACAAGCTGCATGCGATTGTCACGCGACGCCTCCTCGGTGAACAATGAGCGGCGGCCGACGAACTCGGTCTTGCGTTTCGCCCGCGGACCGTGGACGCCGAGATCATGCGGCAATGTGGTGCCGTCGGTGTCCTTGCCGATGACGATAAAACCCTTTTCGGCACGCAGGATCATCAGCGCCTCCAGGCCGATGACGATGGCGTCGAGCGCCTGGCCGGCCTCGCGCAGATGCGCCCATAGCGGCTCGGCGTGGTCGGCCCGGATCGAAATCTCGTAGCTCCTGTCGCCGGTGAAACTGACGCGGGCGATGCGGACTTCGTCGCCGGCATAAGTGCCATGACCGATCGCCATGTGCGGCAGGTCGGCATCGTCGAGCGAGAGGCCAAGATGCAGCTTTTCCAGCAGCTTGCGGGCATTTGGCCCCGAAACGGTCAGTGTCGCCATGTCCGGTGTGGCGTTGTGGATGTAGACGGCGCCGCGGCCAAAACGGTCCTGGCGCCATTCCTCCAGCCGCGCATGGACGGCGGCGACATGCGAGGACGAGCACGACACGACGAAGCGATGCTCGTCCAGCCGCACCAGCACGCCGTCGTCGAAGACCACGCCGTTCTCAGACAGCATGAAGCCATAGCGGCAGCGGCCCGGTTTCAATGTTGACATGGTGTTGTAGTAGAGGAAATCGACGAACGCCGCCGCCTGCGGCCCGATCACCTCGATCTTGCCGAGCGTCGAACCATCGAACAGCGCAACCGACTGGCGCGCACGTCGCGCCTCGTCCGCGATCGAACGTTCCGCGTCCGCGTTGCCGCCATAGTGGGCAGGCCGCAGCCAGCCGCCATATTCCTGGAAGACAGCGCCGCTGGCGCGATGGACGTTTTCGAGCGGCAGCCGCCGTACCGGCGCCATCAATTCACCGACGCGCGCGCCGGCAAAGCTTGCCAGCGGCACCGGCGTGAACGGCGGCCGGTAGGTGGTGGTGCCGACCTCCGGCACCGTGCGGCCGGTAATCCCTGCCATCAGCGCCAGCCCGGGCAGGTTGGAGGTCTTGCCCTGGTCGGTCGCCATGCCGAGCGTGGTGTAGCGCTTCAGATGTTCGACCGAGACGAAGTTTTCGCGTGCGGCCAGCTCGACGTCCTTCACCGTCACGTCGTTCTGGTAGTCGATCCAGATGCGGCCTTTCGAGCCCGGCATCGGCCAGGCCGGGAGAATGCCGTCCGTCGCCTCCGGCCCGGTGCTGCGTGGTGTTGCCGCGTTCTCCTTGCCGGCGAATGCCTTTTCCACGCCGGCAAACACCTCCGACAAGGAGACCGCGCCGGCTGCGGCGCCGACCACGGCGATACCGCCGACCGGTTCGCCCGGCAGGAAGGCCGCGCGCGCATCGCTCCAGGCGAGCTTGCCCTTGGCCTGGCCGAAGAGATGAATGGTCGGCGTCCAGCCGCCCGAGACCACAACGCAATCGGCATCGAACCTCGTGCCGTCGTCGAGCGTCACCCCGTCGACGCGCAGCTTGCCGCTGGCGGATGCGAGAGAACGCCCCTTGATCAGCCGGACATTGGCCGCCGCCGCAGGCGTGCCGTCACGCCGGATATCGACAAGCCTGACTTCGGCGCCGACCTCGGCAAGCGCCCCCGCCACCTCATAGGCGCTGTCATTGTTGGTGGCGACGATGATGCGGCGGCCGACCAGCACAGCGTGGCGCCGGAGATAGGCGAACGCCGCATCCGCCGACATGATGCCCGGCAGATCGTTGTTGGCGAAAGGCAGCGGTCGCTCTATGGCGCCGGTCGCCAGCACGATCTGGCGCGGCCTGACGCGCCACAGCGTATCCGGCCGGCCGTCGAGATGACGCTGGTTCAGCCCGACCAGATTGTGGTCGTAAATGCCGAAGGCGGTGGTCGAAGGCAGGATGAGGTGACCGCCAGCCGCAAGCTCGGCAATCGTCTCCTTGACCCATACGGCCGCCGGCTTGCCGTCGATCTCCGCGGCACGATGGCCGAGCGATCCGCCGGGGCTCTGCTGGTCGTCGACCAGTGCGACGGTCAGGCCAGCACCGGACGCCAGTCTTGCCGCCGCCAGCCCTGCCGGCCCCGCGCCCACCACCAGCACGTCGCAATGATGGTTGATCTGGTCGGCCATGCCGGGCGAGGTCCAGTCAGCATCGACTGTGCCCAGCCCCGCCATGGCGCGGATGCGCGGCTCGAACCTGTGCCAGTCCGGCCACATGAAGGTCTTGTAGTAGAACGCGGCCGGGATGAAGCGCGCAAAACGGTCCAGGAAGGCGTTGCGGTCGGCCAGTGCGCTGGGCGCGGCGTTGACGCTTTTCGCCACCAGTCCGTCCCGCGCCGGCTCGGTCGTGGCGCGGGTGTTCGGCGTCGCCCGCGTGCCGCCGAGATCGACCAGCGCATTTGGCTCCTCGACGCCGGCGCCCCATATGCCGCGCGGCCGGTGATATTTGAAGCTGCGGCCGACGACCGCGACGTCACCCGCCAGCAGCGCCGAGGCGATGGTGTCGCCGGCAAAGCCTTGCACGATGGTGCCGTCGAAGCTGAAGCGGATCGGGCGCGAGCGGTCGATGGCGCTGCCGCCGGTGGCAAGACGTGAGGCGGTCACGCGGCATGCTCCCCATCGAGAGCGGCCGAAGACAGCACCTTGTGGGTGATGGTGTCCCGCTCCATGACGAAGAACTCGCCGCAAATCATGTGGACCCAGATCTCGCGCGCCGCGCCTTTCGGATTGGTGCGCAGATAGAGATAGTTTGCCCAGCGATCGATCTGCACGTCGGCGCCATCCGGCCTGATGTTGCCGGCATCGCCGCCATAGTGGAATTCGGTTTCGTCGCGCGGACCACAGAATGGGCAAGGAAAGAGCTGCATAGGATCCTCAATCTTCGTCTTTATGCATGTCGTTCTCCCAAAACCGCTGCGTACTTTTGGGCGACATGCATCAGTGCGCGATGCCGGAGCCGGCCGCTTCGTCGATCAGCCGCCCGCTGGCGAAGCGATCAAGGTCGAATGGACGGCTGATGTGGTTGTGTTCGCCAGTCGCCAGCAGGTTCGCCAGCAGCGTGCCGCCTGCGGGAATGGCCTTGAAGCCGCCCGTGCCCCAGCCGCAATTGAGGAACAGGCCGGGCAGCGACGAGGGGCCGATGATCGGCGAGGAGTCCGGCACGACATCGACGATCCCAGCCCATTGCCGCATCAGCTTGAGCTGGCCGAAGATCGGGAACATCTCCAAAAGGCCGGCGATCACCCCCTCCAGCGTCGGCAGATTGCCGCGCTGCGCGTAGGAGGGGATGCGGTCGAGCCCGCCGCCGATGACGATCTCGCCCTTGTCCGACTGGCTGACATAGACGCCGCAGCCGGGCGACAGCACCACCGTGTCGAGGATCGGCTTGACCGGCTCGGAAACGCAGGCCTGCAGCGCATAGGAATTGATCGGCAGGCGGAAGCCGGCCTTGGCCGCCAGCACCGAAGAATGCCCGGCCACCGCCATGCCGATACGCTCGGCACGGATCGCGCCACGCGAGGTCTGGACGCCACGGCAGCGGCCGCCCTCGATGATGAAATCGGTGATCTCGCAGTTCTGGATGATGTCGACGCCGAGTCGGCTTGCGGCCCGCGCATAGCCCCAGGCGACCGCGTCATGGCGTGCCGTTCCGGCCCTGCCTTGCCAGATACCGCCGAACACCGGGAAGCGTGCGTCCGGTGAAAAATTGTAGATCGGCGCCACCCGGCGCACATCGTCAGGCGAAAACAGCTCCGCATCGATGCCGTTGATCTGCATGGCGTTGACGGTGCGGGCGCCGATCTCCATCTCGCCGGTCGAGTGGCAGAGATTGACCATGCCGCGTTGCGACAGCATGACGTTGTAGTTGAGCTCTTTCGACAATTCCTCATAGAGCCGGTGCGCCAGCCCGTAGAGCTCGACGCTCTCCGGATAATAGTAGTTGGAGCGCACCACGGTGGTGTTGCGGCCGGTGTTGCCGCCGCCGATCCAGCCTTTTTCCAGCACCGCTACGCTGGTGATGTTGTGGTTCTTGGCCAGGTAATAGGCCGTTGCCAGCCCATGGCCGCCGCCACCGATGACGATCGCATCATAGGACAGTTTCGGCTCGGGCGAGCGCCACGCCGGTTGCCAGCCGGTTTGGCCGGCCAGGCCCTCCTTGAACAGCGAAAAGGCGGAATAGCGTGTGGTCATGACGTGCCGGACAGGCCTGATTTTCGGAAAGAAACGTGGATCATCGCATGGTCTTCCGCACCGCCGTCACCGGTTCGATCGGTCGTGCCCGCATCGCCTTGCCCAGCGGATCGTATGGCGACGAGGCGATGACGCGCGCACCTCTTTCGACGCCGACGATGTGGGTTGTCAACTGCGTATCGATATCAGCCACCTCGCGCTCGACCAGCGCCATGGCGAGGCTCTTGCCGACCGTATGGCCGTAGCCGCCCGAGGTGACGAAGCCAGCAAGCTTGCCTCTATACCAGACCGGCTCGTAACCGCTGGCATCGGCGTCCACCGCGTCGATTTCGAGCGTCACCAGCGTGCGCCTCGATGAAGCCTTCAGCTCCTTCCGGGCCGCCTCGCGGCCGATGAAATCGCCCTTGTCGAAAGCGATCCAGCGGTCCATCCCGGTCTCATCGGGCGTATAGTCCTGCGTGAACTCGCGCGACCAGATACCAAAGCTCTTTTCGAGCCGCAGCGAATTGACCGCGCCGAAGCCGTATTCGGTGACGCTCAGATCGCTGCCTGCGGCAAGCAGCGCGCGGCGCAGGCCCGCGTGCTCATTGGCCTGGCAATGGATCTCGTAGCCGAGTTCGCCGATGACCGAGAGCCGCCCGACCTTGGCCCGCACCAGCCCGACATCCAATGTCTTGCAGGCTAGAAAGCCAAAGGCCTCGTGCGAAACGTCCTGATGTGTGAGGCGCTCAAGCAGCATTCGCGCATTGGGACCAGCCAGCGAGAAACCGACGACCGCGTCTGAAATGTCGCGGACGGTGACGCCGTCGCTCATATGCTGCTCGAACCAGCGCATATGCCACTGCCGCAGATAGTAGGATCCCATGATCCACCAGGAGCCATCGCCCCAGTTGAAGACGGTGAGGTCGCCCTTGAGCTTGCCGTTTTCGCCGAGCATAGGCGCGAGCTTGGCGCGACCCGGCTTGGGCAGCGCACAGGCAAGCAACCGGTCGAGCCAAGCTTCCGCCTGCGGCCCGGCGATTTCGTAGCGCGAGAAGGCAGTGATATCGAGCAGACCGACGCCCTCGCGCACCTTGCGGCACTCCTGTGCGACGATGTCGAAGGCGTTGGAGCGCTTCAGCGTCGGTGTCTCGACGAAGCCATGCGGCGCGAAATAGAGCGGCACTTCCATGCCCCATGAATTGCCCCAGCGCGCGCCGGCGGCATCCATCGCGTCATGCGCGCCGGCTGTCTTCAAGGCCCGCCCCGCCGGCAACTGCTCGTTGGGATAGCTCATGACAAAGCGGCGCGAATAGAACTGCCCGGTGGTCTGCCTGATGTATTCGCGGTTGGAGGCGAAATCGCCATAGCGGGCGATGTCCATGCCGTAGACATCGGCTTCCGGCTCGCCATGGATCATCCATTCGGCAAGCGACTTGCCGACCCCGCCGCCTTGCAGGAAACCGGCCATGACGCCGCACGCCACCCAGTAGTTGGGAACCCCGCGCACCGGGCCGACCAGCGGATTGCCGTCCGGCGAGAAGGTGAAGGCGCCGTTCACCCAGCGCTTGATGCCGGCATTCTCCAGGCAGGGGTATCGGCTGAAGCCGAGGGCCAACTCGTCGGCGATGCGGTCGGTGTCTTCCTGGATCAGTTCAATGCCGTAATCCCACGGCGCCCCATCCATGTTCCAGTGCTTGTGGTTGATCTCGTAGATGCCGAGCAGCAGGCCCTTCTGTTCCTGGCGCATGTAGGTGAAGCCTTCGAGATCGACGATCAGCGGCAATTCCTTGTCCAGCGCCTGGATTTCGGGCAGCGCCTCGGTGACGAGATAATGGTGCTCCATCGGCGACACCGGCAGGTCGATGCCGGCCATCCGGCCGACCTGCTTGGCCCACAGCCCGCCGGCATTGACGACGTGTTCGGCAATGACCGTGCCCTTCTCGGTGACTACGTCCCAGCCGCCGTCCGCGCGGCGGTTGAGTGCCAGCACGCGGTTGTGCTCGATGATATCGGCGCCGCGCAGCCTGGCTGCCTTGGCATAGGCGTGCACGACGCCCGAGGGATCGATATGGCCTTCGCGCGCAGCATAGAGTCCACCCAGCATGCCGTCGGTGTTGAGGATCGGGCAGCGCTGCTTGATCTCATCGACTCCGACCAGGTGGACATCGTCGATGCCCATGGTCTGGAAGATGCGGTAGGAAGCCTTGAGCCATTCCCAGCGCTCCGGCGCGGAGGCGACCGAAATACCGCCGGTCATGTGCATGCCGATGCTCTGGCCCGATTCCTTCTCGACCTCGGAGAGCAGGTCGATCGTGTAGGCCTGCAGGGCGGCGATATTGGGATCGGCGTTCAGCGCATGGAACCCGCCGGCCGCATGCCAACTCGACCCTGCGGTCAGCACCTCGCGTTCGATCAGCGCGACGTCGCTCCAGCCGAACTTCGCCAGGTGATAGAGCACCGAGGCTCCAACCACGCCGCCGCCAATGACGATCGCCCGATATTGGGATTTCATCCTGTCGCACTCCACCCAGCCAGTGTGGCGTACCCTATCGGTATTGTACATATGTGTCTAGAGGTTGGCGGACAGCGGAATGAGCGCCCGTGCGCCGCTCTGCGCCGATACGGCAGAGGGCTCCTCTGCTGCTGTCGGCAGCAACCGTGCTTGCCATTGGGCCGATGCACGAAGCGAAATCGTCAGGCCGCGGCGACCGGGCGGGCCGTACTATCGGTTGCGCGAAAGCGTCTTCTCGACATAGCGCGAGAAGTCCTCGACATCCTCCGCCGGAGGCTCCTGGCCCGTGAAGCTGCGCAGATAACCGGCGACGTGAGGCAGGCGGCTGCTCATCGGCTCGTTGAGCTCAAGCGAGTAATAGCCGATCTGCATGAAATACAGCACGCGGGCCCGCACGAAGGCATCCTCCTCGTCGTAGCCGTGACGCATGAACATGTCGCGTATGGCGTTGACACGCTCCTCGTCGGCCTCGTCTAACGCGCGCCTGATGGCGGGCGAGCGACGGGCCCAGGCCCTGATCGCGAAATCCAGCTGGGGGTCGAACAGCCTTTCGTCCACCCAGCATTCGAAAATGCTCATCACCCCGCGTATGACGGTGGCGGAAGGCCGCCTGGCGCGTTCCACGATGAATTTGGTATTCGTCTGCCGCCAGTAATCCAGCAACTGGTCGAGCAGATCCTGCCGGCTCTTGAAATACCAGTAGAAGCTGGAGCGCGACACATCGAGCTTCTGGCCAAGCGTCAGCACGCGGACGCGTTCGACTCCGTCAGAGATCAACGTTTCAAGCGCAAGCTTCAGCCAGTCTTCGCGAGTGGCCTTGATGTTGCCGGTGGCGCCGGCGCGCTGAATCGTCGTTTCGAGAGCTGCCATCGACACGACGCATGACATGCTGCTTCAGGCAAATCAAGGCTATGGACATAAGTGTACAGGATGAATCGGCCCAAGCCGATTGATGCATGATGGAGGTTGGCTGCATCGAGGCTCGATGGGGAATCGTCGTCGCCCGCCATCGGCGCGGCGCAGGCACGGGGATTTTTGTCGCGGCTGGCGGTTCACTGTTTGCTTTCCCGCGAGGCAATTGTCTGGCAAATACCAGTTCAGACAGATGCCCGCGCGGCCAACAAGCAGGAACACACGATATGACGCTGTTTCGCAAGAACCTCATCGATGGCGAGTGGGTCGGCGATCCCGGTTCGCGCAACATCAACCCCTCGGATACCGGCGACGTCGTCGGCGACTATGCCTCGGCGGGTGTCGAACAGGCCCAGCAGGCGATCGCTGCGGCCAAGGCAGCGTTCCCGGCTTGGTCCCGCTCCGGTCCGCTGGCGCGTCACGCGGTGTTGAAAAAGGCCTCCGACGAGATTCTGGCGCGCAAGGACGAGATCGGCCGCAATCTGGCGCGAGAGGAAGGCAAGACGCTGGCCGAAGGCATCGGCGAGACAATTCGCGCCGCCCAGATATTCGACTTCTTTGCCGGCGAAACGTTGCGTTTGACCGGAGAGGTCGTGCCGAGCGTGCGGCCGGGCGTCGGCGTCGAGATGACGCGCGAGGCGGTCGGCGTGGTCGGCATCATCACGCCGTGGAATTTTCCGATCGCTATTCCGGCCTGGAAGATCGCCCCGGCGCTGACACACGGCAACACCGTCGTCTTCAAGCCGGCGGAACTGGTTCCCGAGAGCGCCTGGACCATCGTCGACATCCTGCATCGCGCCGGCCTGCCGAAGGGCGTGCTCAATCTCGTCATGGGCAAGGGCTCGGTCGTCGGTCAGGCGATGCTCGACAGTCCCGATGTCAACGCCATCAGCTTCACCGGCTCGGTCTTCACCGGCAAGCGCGTCGCTGCGGCAAGCATCGAACACATGCGCAAGTTCCAGCTTGAAATGGGCGGCAAGAACCCGCTGGTCGTGCTCGACGATGCCGACCTCGCGATCGCCGTCGATTGCGCGCTCAATGGTGCCTTCTTCTCGACCGGCCAGCGCTGCACCGCCTCGTCCAGGCTGATTGTGGCTGACGGCATTCACGACCGCTTCGTCGACGCCCTCAAGGATCGCATGAGCAAACTGGTCATCGGCGATGCGCTCGACGCGCAGACCCAGATCGGTCCTGTCGTCGACGCGACGCAGCTGAAGCAGGACGAGGACTATATCGCCATCGGCGTCAGGGAAGGTGCCACGCTCGCCTTCGGTGGCGAGCGGCTCGACCGCAAGACGCCGGGCTTCTACCTGCAGCCGGCGTTGCTGACCGAGGCGACCAACGCCATGCGCAGTTCGCGCGAGGAGATTTTCGGGCCTGTCGCCAGCGTCATTCGCGTCAAGGACTATGACGAGGCGCTTTCCGTTGCCAACGACACGCCGTTCGGCTTGACCTCCGGCATCTGCACCTCGAGCCTCAAGCATGCCACGCACTTCAAGCGCAATTCGGAGGCCGGCATGGTGATGGTCAACCTGCCGACGGCGGGTGTCGATTTCCATGTTCCCTTCGGCGGCCGCAAGGGTTCGAGCTATGGGCCGCGCGAGCAGGGCCGCTATGCGGCGGAGTTCTACACCACGGTGAAGACGGCCTATACATTCGCAGGCTGATCGGCCGTCGACCGATCAGCCGGGCTGATCGGTCACTGCCGACCACGCCGGCAACCCCGCCATGAACATCTGGATTGGAGCGGCGCGAAGGATGACAGTGCAGGACCTGACCTGGCTTAACCCGCCGCCGCACCATTCTATCGACGGCGACAGCGTTCGTGTGCGCACCGGCAAGGAGACCGATTTCTGGCGCGAGACCTTCTACGGTTTCTGGCGCGACAATGGCCACTTCCTGCACCGGCCCGTCGAAGGCGATTTCACCGCCGAGGTCACCGTCAAAGGCGACTACGAGGTGCTTTATGATCAGGCGGGGCTGATGGTCCGGCTCAGCGAAACCCATTGGATCAAGGCCGGCATCGAGTACACCGACGGCCTTGCCTATTTCTCCGTCGTGGTCACCAACGACACGTCAGACTGGTCGCTGGTCGCAATTCATGCCGGTCCGGGCGGCGTCAGGATCCGGTTGACCCGTTACGCCGAAACGATCCGTGTCCAGTATCTCGATGCTTCCGACGGCCACTGGAAGCCTGTGCGGCTTGCCTACTTTCCGATCTCCAGGACGGTGGATGTCGGCATGATGTGCTGTTCGCCGCAACGCGAGGGCTTCGAGGTCACATTCTCCGGCTTTTCGGTGGGGCCGCCGATATCGCGGGAATTGCACGATTGAGACGTGCGGCCTTGCGCCGACCGCAAGCCCTTCGACTTTGTCATAATCAAGTCTGTAGATCGAGCCTCGCCGGCGGCTGCGCCTGTCGTAAGTTGGGTTCTCCGGAGCCGGAAGGGGTATTGCGGGGAAACTTTTGGCCTTTGTTCCGCTCAAGGCGAATATGTCGGGCAGCACGTTGCAACGGTATTGGCATCCGCGCTAGGAGTTGCCCATGGGCAGGTTGCGAAGGGCAGTCAAAAGAGCCGTCTATTCCAGGGCGCTGAGATTTCTTGGCGTTCCGCCCGTGCTTTGGTCGCAAGGGATCGGACATTTCTGCGATTTCGCCGGGCCGCGCTGGTATCGCAACGCGTCAACCGCATCGACACAGAGCGAGGCATTTTTCCGCCAGCATTACAGCGGCGCACATGGCATCGTCTGGCTGCGTCTGAGCACCTTGTCCAGGGATGCGCAAACCTGTGATCTCGACACGTTCGTCAGGATCGTGTTGCCGACGATCACGGCACCGTTCACGCTGCTGACGACCGATGGCGATGCTTCGGTGCCGTCTGATCTGGCGAAGGACACCGTCGACCAGCTTCTCGCCAACCCCTTCCTGGTCTCCTGGTACAGCCAGAATTGTGACGGCAGTCACCCCAGGGTCAAGCCTTTCCCGATCGGGCTCGATCTTCACACGCCTCGGTCCTTCGCCACGCCGGAAGGGCTTGTGAAGCAACTGGAAATCATACGCGCCCGGCAGGATCACGTGGACCGCCGCCCGCCCAGACTGTTCTCTGATTTCAGCATCAGCAATGGCTCGAGACAGCGCCGGGAACTGCTTGATGCCCTGCGCGGATGTCCGCATGTCGATTTCCTGGCGAAACGCGTCTCGCAGCGCTCGATCTGGCAACTGTACTCGCAATACCCGCTTGTGCTGTCCACCGAAGGCAACGGCCTGGACTGCCATAGGACATGGGAGCTGTTTTATCTCGGCTGCATCGTCGTCACCAAGACCTCGCCGCTCGACCCGCTCTATCAGGGTCTGCCGGTCATTATCGTCGACGACTGGCATGAGGTCAGGGACCCTGATGCGCCGAGGCGCTGGATAGAGCAGGTTAAGCACCTGACCGAGCGCGACCATGTTTGGGGACGCTTGCATCCGCAAACCTATCTCGAGCCCATTCGGCAAGAACTTCTGCACGCACCCTGACAGGGCAGCCACGAAATTGGAGTCGCGGTCGGCAGGGCCCGCAGGATCCGCGGAAATATAGAGCCGGCTAACCTCTGGATGGCACCGACGTTTGGCGGATATCCGAGATGGTCGACGAGGCTTTCGTCAAGCGCCGCATCGTCGCCGAATGTCCGACGCACCAGCTGCGGCAGGCTGCCGGAATGTCACCATCGCCTGGACCACGCCAACCAGCGGCCCGCCAGATGCTTCCATGATGAGGTGAGCCTTGTCCGCCGATAGGCGTCGCCGGCCATCTTTATGCCTAGCGCCTGCGTCGGGAAGGGATGGATGACGTCGGCCAGCGCACGCAATCCCATGCCCGATTTGATGGCCAGCGACACCGCATTGATCATCTCACCGGCATGGCTGGCGACGACCGTGGCGCCCAGGATGCGGTCGGACCCTTCCCTGACGTGGATTTTGACGAAACCCTCCTCCTCGCCGTCCATGACCGCCCGGGCGACATCGTGCATCAGCACCGTATAAGTCTTGACCGGGATGCCGTTCTGGCGCGCCTCCGCCGGATAGAGGCCGACATGGGCGATCTCCGGATCGGTGTAGGTGCACCACGGAATGACCAGCTCGCTCAGTTTCCTGCGTCCGAGAAACAGGGCATTGCGCACGACCATGCGAGCTGTGGCCTCGGCGGTGTGGGTGAATTTGTAGGCGAGGCAGACATCGCCCGCCGCATAGATGTGCGGATTTGTGGTGCGGAGATAATCGTCCACCTTGATACCGTCGGCATCGTATGCCACCCCGGCGTTTTCCAGGTCGAGGCCGTCGACGTTGGGCGATCGGCCGATGCCGGTGATGATCTCGTCGACGGAAATCGTTGTCGTGATGTCGTCGCACACCAGATCGGCGAGCTTCTTGCCGCCTTCCGTTCGCACCGCTACCACCTCGGTGTTGAGGCGAACCTCGACACCTTCGCGCGCCAGCGCGTCCGAAAGGATCTGGGCGGCGTCGCGTTCCTCGCCGGGCAGGAACATCGGTTCCCGTTGCGCCAGGATGACCTTGGCACCGAGCAGGCAGAAGGCCTGCGCCGCCTCGCAGCCGAGCGGTCCGCCGCCAATGACCAGAAGCCGCTTCGGGCACTCCGTGAGCTCGAACATGGTCTCGTTGCTGAGATAGCCGGCCTCGGCAAGGCCTGGAATCGTCGGCAGCCTCGGGCGCGCGCCTGTCGCGATCAGCGCCTTCCTGAAACGCAAGGTTTGTCCGGCGACCGTGACAGCGTCCGGTCCGGAAAACAGCGCTTCGCCGAAATAAAGGTCGATGCCTTCGGAAACCAGCCTATCGGCGGCATCCGCGCGGCTGATCCGCTGCCGGATCTGCCGCATCCGCGTCATGGCGCGCGGAAAGTCGACGTGAAGACGGTCCGGCATGTCGCCGCCGAAATTCTCGGCATCGCGCATGTCGGCATAAAGCCTTGCGGTGCGGATGATCGACTTGGACGGGATGCAACCGACATTGACGCAAGTTCCGCCGATCAGATTGCGCTCGATGAGCGCGACCTTTGCGCCGAGGCCGGCCGCTTCGTAGGCGGCAGTCAGCCCAGCCGGCCCGGCACCGATGACGACGAGGTTGTAGGGACCGTCCGGCTGCGGGTTCTTCCAGTGCGGCGGATGGGCGCTCGCGATCAGACTGATGTCGTTGCTGTCGACGGGGAAGGCGGTGGTCCTGGTCCGGTCACGCGACATTGCCGCCACCTGACGCCGGGCTTGCCGGCTGAGACAGCCAGCCGCCATTGAATCCGGCCTTGTGCAGGCCGCGACGGATATGCTGATTGGACCGCATCAGCTTCCAGATCAGCCCTGACCGATGGTTCTCGATCATCATCACCACGATACCCTGATCCAGCCCATAGTGGCCTTCCGACACCCAGCCGTGCCTCCCGAATTTACGCCGGTTCGCCAATGTCGGATTGAAGCCGCTCGGCAGCCGGAAATTGTCGATCACCTCGGGGTAGCGATCGCCGAGATGGCGCAGCGCCGCCAGGCAGATCTCCGGCGCGAAAGGCAGTGATGCCGGATAGGACCAAGGGGCGATCGTCCCGTCATCGGGCCCGAACGGAGCGCCGCGCGCGGCATAGCCGGAAAACCGCCGGCGCTGTCGCTCCACGCTGGTGCGGAAGCCGCCCGGCCCGTCGCCCGCCGAAAGTCCCCAAAGGTTCTCTTCATAGCCGTCATAGCCGTAAGGGTTGTGGCGCGCATAGTCGCGATGCAGATAGGTCGAGCGGCGGCTGTTTTCGAAATAGTCCGAGTTCTTCTCGCGCATGAAGGCGTCGCGGATGCCGGCGAAATCGATCCAGGCATGCGAGAACTGGTGCATGAACAATGGGCCGCCATACAGCACGTCGTAGCCGTAGATGTTTTCCCACTGATAGGTCGCCGTCCAGCCCTCGTAGCTGTTATCCGAGGTTGGACTGTCAGGCGAGGCCATCGACAGCACGTAGAGGATCGTCGCTTCGTTGTAGCCCTCCCAGCCATAGTGCAGAAAGCCGCTCTTTGGCTTCCAGCCTTGCCGCAGGGTCGGGCTTGAACCTTGTGCCCACCGCCAGTCGACGCGCCGGTAGAGCGCCTCGGCCAGTTGGCGGATTTCGGCTTCCTCGTCATCGTCACCGGAGAAATAAGCGCTCGCCACCAGCATGCCTGATATCAGCAACGCCGTATCCACCATCGACAGTTCGCAGCGCCAGACGCGCAGGCCGGTCCGCATATCGAGGAAATGGTAGTAGAAACCCTTATGGCCGGTGACGTTGTCGCTATTGCCTTGCCGGCTGGTCGAGAAGAAACGCAGCGCGGCCAGCGTCAGCTTCGCGGCGGCATCGCGCGTCATCCAGCCGCGCTCGACGCCGATCGGATAGCTGGACAGCGCGAAGCCGACGACAGCGATGCTGGCCGGCGAATTCGGCCGCGATGTGTCCGCGACCAGTCCGTTTTCGGGGTTCACGTTATCGAGGAAATAATCGAAGGCGGCGCGCTGATAGCGGTCCAGAAGCTCATCGTCGGACAGTGCGGCAGATTCGGCTCTAAGCAAAAGTAGCAAACTCCCGCCTGACGGCTGCATTCCGTGTCATGGTTCCCGCTACCTTGTCGCGACTTGTCGATTCGAGGCGTCCAACTATACGCCCGCATGCTCCGTCCGTTGCACCGTCACGTGGAATTGAGATTCGTTCTGCCTCAGTAGGTGGCGCGGCCGCCGGAAACGTCGAACACGGCGGCCGTCGTGAACGAACACTCTTCCGAGGCGATCCAGCAGATCAGCGCCGCCACCTCGTCGACCTCGCCAAAGCGCGCCATCGGTATCTTGGACAGCATGAAGTCGATGTGCTCCTGGCTCATCTGCTTGAAGATCGCGGTGCGCACGGCCGCCGGCGTGACGCAATTGACCGTCACCCCGGTCTTGGCCAGTTCCTTGCCGAGCGACTTGGTCAGGCCGATCACCGCGGCCTTGGACGTGCTGTAGGCGGAGGCGTTGGGATTGCCTTCCTTGCCGGCGATCGAGGCGATGTTGACGATGCGGCCATAGTTGCGCCCGAGCATGTGCGGCACGAGCGCCTTGTTGCAGTAGAAGACGCCGTTGATGTTGATGTCGATGACCTTCTGCCAATCTTCCGCCGAATAGTTCCAGGTCGTCATGTTCGGCCCGGTGATCGCCGCGCTGGTGACCAGGATATCGACACCGCCAAGCGCTTCGAGCGTTGACCGGGCAGCGCGCTCCACGCCTGCGGCATCGGCAACGTCGATAGCGATGCCGTGAAGACTGGGGATGACGGCCTTGGCCTGTTCGATCTGGGCGGGATCGCGATCCCAGACCGAAACCCGTCCGCCTTCTTCGACAATCCTCTGCGCCACCGCCAGACCAATGCCCGATGCGCCACCGGTGATGACCGCCACCCGATCGCTGAACCGTCCTGCAAAATTCATCGGCATCCGATCTCCCCCCGTCACCTGAACCCGATGGACTGACACGCGAGCGCCATGCCATCGGCGGCGACTGTGCTGCCCTCACCAGGCAAGTTCAAGCCGGCATGCAGCCCGATCGTCTGGGCCAATCCCGTGCCGCGGATTACACGGGAATTCCCTCGAGCTGGTCGCCCAGTGCTTTCACCATCTCCACCAGCGCTGGTCCGATCTCGGCATGCGCGCGGTCCTCGGTAATGATCTCGCCGATGCCGCCGCAGGTGATGGCAACCAGCGGCGAGCCGTCACGCGGGCGGAACGGCACGCCGACTGCATGGATGTAGCTGTGCCAGGCGCCGAACGACGTCACATAGCCCTGGCGTGCATATTGGGCGATCGCATCGTCGATCGCCGCCGCGATCATCGCTGCCTTGTCCGGCTCCGCCTCCTGCAAAGCCCGTACAAGGCTGACGCGCTCCTCGGGTGAAAGGGCCGCCGCATAGGCCAGCCCCATCGATGTCTTCCAGATCGGCAGATAGGAGCCCGGGTTGAGCCGCAGCGTGACAAGGCTCTCCGACCGGCAATTGGCGAGATACACCATGTTGAGGCTGTCGCGCGTGCCGAGCGCCACCGCCGCCCCCGTCAAATCGGCCAGCGGCTGCATCAGCGGCCGGGCGACGTGCACGACGGCGCTTGAACTGAGCGCCGAATAGCCGAGCGCCACGGTAGCCGACCCCAAGCTGTAGCGGCCGAGATCCTTGTCGTACAGGAGGTAGCCGAGCGCGCTCAGCGTATAGGTGATGCGCGACACCGTGGCTTTGGGCAGGCCGGTGCGGGCAATGATGTCCTGGTTGCCGAGCGAGGCGTCGCCCGGCCGGAAGGCGCGCAGGATGCCGAGCCCGCGCACCAGCGACGACGAAAGCTGTGCGCCTTCGCCTTCAAGCTCCGTCTCGTCCCTGGTCGCTCGCTTGCGCACGCTGAGGTCTTTCTGGCGTCGTCGTCCGCCTGTCGGGCCGGTGACGTCGGCACTGTCGATCAAAAATGAAATTAAATTCCATTTATATTGACAGCGGCTTTCGCGGGCTGTCAATATGTTTCCGTCGATGGCATGTCCCAGCGCCTTGTGCCATCTTACGAAGCCCCTCCTTGTGAAGGTAGCCACGTGTCTCGCTATATTTTGCGCCGGCTTATCGCAATGCCGTTTCTGGTGCTCGGCATCGTCACCATCGCCTTCCTGATCACCACGGTGACCAAGGGGGATCCGCTGACCGCGATCGTCGCCGAACAGCAGATGAGCAATCCCGATGTGGTGGCCGCCGCCAAGACGCGTTGGGGTCTTGATCGTCCTTTGCCGGAACGCTATATGATATATCTTGGTAATCTGCTGAGCGGCGATCTTGGCACCTCTTTCATCACCAAGCGCAATGTCGGCACCGACATTCTCTACCGCTTGCCGGCAACGCTCGAACTGGTTTTCGCCGCGATGATCTTCGGCACCACGCTCGGCATCGTGCTTGGTGTGCTGGCCGCCTATTTCCGCAACAGCCTGATCGACCATGGCGCGCGGCTGTTCGCCTTGTTCGGCTCTTCGCTGCCGGTGTTCTGGTCGGGGCTCGGCCTGTTGTTCATCTTCTCCGTCATGCTGAACTGGCTGCCGGGGCCGGGCAGGGTCGATGCCCGCTTGGCATTGCCGCCCGGCATCACCGGCTTCCTGACCATCGATTCGCTTCTGGCTGGCGACTGGACCGTCCTCAAGGACGCGCTCTGGCACCTGCTTCTGCCGGCCTTCGTCCTCGGCTGGACGGTTTCGGGCACCATATCGCGGCTGGTGCGCGCCAACATGCTTGATGTGATGAGCCGCGAGTTCGTGCTCACCGCGCGCGCCAAGGGGGCGAGCGAATTCCGCGTCGTCATCGTCCATGCGCTGCGCAACACCATGGTGCCGACCCTGACCGTCATCGGCTATTCCTTCGCCTATCTGATCACCGGCGCGGTGCTGACCGAATCCATCTTCTCCTGGCCGGGCATGGGATCCTATGCCGTGGAGGCAGCGCGTGCGCTCGACTTCCCGGCGATCATCGGCGTCACCATCGTCGGTGGTCTCGCCTTCCTGGTCACCAACCTTATCACCGACATACTCTATGTCGTGGCCAATCCGCGCGTGAGGTTGAGCTGATGGCAGTCGTCGTCACCAAGTCCCGCTCCTCGACGGTTCCCGAATGGCTGACCGCGCCATTGGTCATCGGCACGGTCGTCATCCTGTTCTGGCTGTTCATGACCGTATTCGCCAACCTGGTCGTGCAGTTCGATCCGCTCGAAATGGTCGCACGCCGGCTTCAGGCGCCAAGCTGGGCGCATTGGCTGGGTACCGACGCACTCGGCCGCGATGTGCTGGCCCGCACTCTGCACGGGGCCGCGCATTCGCTGCCGATCGCGGTTCTGGTCGTCGTCTCTGCAGTGATCATAGGCTCGCTGCTCGGCGCCATTTCCGGCTTCGTCGGCGGATTGACCGGCGCGGCGATCATGCGGCTTGTCGACGTCACTCTGTCCTTTCCGCCGATGCTGCTGGCCATGGCCGTCGCGGCGTCGCTCGGACCAGGCCTCGGCAATGCCGCCATAGCCATGGTGCTCGTCTGGTGGCCCGTCTACGCCCGGCTGATGCGGGCGCAGGTATTGGAGGTGAAGGAGCGCGAGCATGTCGAGGCGGCAATCGCCGCCGGCGCCAGGCCGCGGCGCGTGCTGTTCACGCACATATTGCCGCTTTGCTGGACCCCGGTGCTGATCAGCGCAACCATGGATCTCGGCCAGGTCGTGCTGCTTGCCGCGTCGCTCAGCTTCATCGGCCTCGGCGCCACGCCGCCGACACCCGAATGGGGCTCGATGATCTCCGATGGCGCCGTTCATTTCTATCAATGGTGGATCGCCTTCGGTCCCGGCGTCGCCATCCTCACCATCGTGCTCGGCTTTAACTTCATAGGCGACGGCTTGCGCGACATTCTCGATCCAAGGTCGGACTAGGCGATGAGCGCACAGATTTCCTCAGCGCCACCGGGCGCAGTCGACAAGGTGGAGGAGCGCGAGCCGCTGCTGTCCATACGCGGTCTGCGGGTCGGGTTCCGCAAGGCCGGCAGTCAGTTCGAAGCGGTTCGCGGGATCGACCTCGACGTCGCCAAGGGCGAAGTGGTCGGCATTGTCGGTGAGTCCGGCTCGGGCAAGTCCGTCGGCATGCTCGCCGCGCTCGGCCTCACGTCAAAGAACGCGGTGGTCACCGGCTCGGTCCGCTTCAACGGCGACGAACTGGTCGGCAAACCGGCGCGCGAGATGCGCAAGATCAGGGGCGCGCGCGTCGCCATGATTTTTCAGGACCCGCTGTCCTCGCTCAATCCGGTGATGACCGTCGGCGCCCAGATTGCCGAGGCGGTCAGGCTGCATCAGCGCGTGACACGCAAACAGGCGATGGCGCGCGCGGTCGAATTGCTCCATCTGGTGGCGATCCCGCAGCCGGAGCGCCGGGTCAACCAGTATCCGCATGAATTCTCCGGCGGCATGCGCCAACGCGCGGTTATCGCCATGGCCGTCGCCAACGATCCTGACCTGTTGATTGCCGACGAACCGACCACGGCGCTCGATGTCACGGTGCAGGCACAGATCCTGGCCGTGCTGCGCTCGCTGCAGGAACGGCTCGGCCTCGGCCTGGTGCTGATCACCCATGATCTCGGCGTCGTCGCCGGCCATGCCGACCGCGTCGCGGTCGTCTATTCCGGCCGTGTCGTCGAACAGGCAGGCGTATCCGAGCTGTTCGCCGATCCGCGCCATCCTTACACGCGTGGCCTGATCGCCTCGATCCCCAACCTCGAGGAAAGCCGCGAGCGGCTGTTCTCGATCGACGGTTCGCCGCCCGCACTTGGGCGCTTGCCGGGCGGCTGCGCCTTCCATCCGCGCTGCATTTATGCCGCGGCACGCTGCCGGACCGAGGACCCGCCTTTGCACGATGTCGGCGGCCGGTTCTCGGCCTGTCATTTCGCGACGACCTTGCCGCCCTTCCACAGTGCTGTGCTGGCGGCGGCGAGCCTGGACAGTGGAGACGTGGCCCCATGAGCGCAGCGGAGCAACTCCAGGCGGAAACCAAACCGGCGGTTGCGCTTTCTGTTCGCCATCTCGTCAAGGACTTTCCGGTTCGCGGCGGCCTCGTCTTCGACCGTGCCGTTGCCCATGTCCGTGCGGTCGCCGATGTCTCGTTCGACGTAGCACCAGGCGAAACGCTGGGTCTGGTCGGTGAATCCGGTTGCGGCAAGTCGACCCTCGGGCGCTGCCTGATGCGGCTGATCGAGCCGACCAGCGGCGAAAGCTGGTTCCGTGGCCAGAACCTGCTCGCGCTCAATCACGAAGACATGCGCCTGATGCGGCGCTACATCCAGCTCGTCTTCCAGGATCCCTACGGGTCGCTGCATCCGCGCATGCGCATTGCCGACAACATCGCCGAGCCGCTGCGCATGAGCGACATGTCGGCGGCCGACCGCCGCGCGCGCGTCGCCGAATTGCTCGAACTGGTGCGGCTCAATCCCGAGCATGGCAAGCGCTATCCGCACGAACTGTCCGGCGGCCAGCGCCAGCGTGTCGTCATCGCCCGCGCGCTGGCACTCAATCCGCAAGTGGTGATCCTCGACGAGCCGGTTTCGGCCCTCGACGTTTCGGTGCAGGCCGGCGTGCTCAATTTGCTCAAGGACATCCAGCAATCCTTCGGCACCTCCTATCTGTTCATCGCGCATGATCTGTCCGTCGTGCGCCACATCTCGCATCAGGTGGCGGTGATGTATCTCGGCAAGATCGTCGAGATCGCGCCGGCGGCCGAACTCTATTCGAGGGCGCTGCATCCCTACACCCAGGCGCTGCTGTCGGCGGTGCCGCTCGCCAATCCCGAGAAGGAGCGCAAGCGCGAGCGCATCGTGCTGAGCGGCGATGTGCCGAGCCCGCTCAACCCGCCATCCGGCTGCCGCTTCCGCACGCGCTGCTTCAAGGCGCAGGCGATCTGCGCTGCCGTCGAACCGCCGCTCGATCCGGCCGGTGGTTCGCATCGCGTCGCCTGCCATTTCCCGGAGCCGGTCAACACTTTCAGGGCTGTCTGAGTGGCCTGCCGAATTCACCCGAAGGAATTTTGATCGTGACTGAGGACCATTCCGCGAATGCCGGTACGGCAGAACCCGCGCGCTTGCCGCTCGAAGGCATCAAGGTTCTCGACCTCTCGCGTGTGCTGGCCGGGCCGTGGGCAACGATGAGCCTTGCCGATCTCGGCGCCGAGATCTGGAAGATCGAGAACATCGACGGCGGCGACGACACCAGGGCGTGGTCGGTGCCGAGCTACAAGGGTGTCTCGACCTACTATCTCTGCGCCAATCGCGGCAAGCAGAGCATCGCGCTCGACATGAAAAGCCCGCAGGGGCTGGCCATCGTGCGCGAGCTGGCGGCCAAGGCCGACATCGTCGTCGAGAATTTCCGCTCCGGCACCGCCGACCGCCTCGGCGTCGGTTTCAAGGAGCTCAGCGCGTCAAATCCGCGGCTGATCTACTGTTCGATCTCCGGCTACGGCCAGACCGGGCCCGATGCCGGACGGCCCGGCTATGATTTCGTCATGCAGGCCGAAAGCGGCCTCATGGCCATCACCGGCGAGAGCAATGGCGAACCGATGCGTGTCGGCGTCGCCATCACCGATATCGTCTGCGGCATGGTCGCCACGCAGTCGATCCTGGCGGCGCTTTACGAGCGCGCGACGACCGGCAAGGGCCAGTTCCTCGACCTGTCGCTGATCGACTGCGCGCTCAGCCTGCTGATCAATGTCGGCAGCGGTTACCTTAACACCGGCCAAGAGGTCGCCCGCTACGGCAATGCCCATCCGACGGTCGTTCCCTATCAGATATTCGAAGCCTCCGATGGCAGCTTTGCGCTGGCGGTCGGCAATGACCGCCAGTTCGCGGCGCTGTGCGAGAAGGTCGTTGATCTGCCACATCTGGCTGGGGATGCGCGCTTCATCAAAGCAGGGGCGCGCGCCACCAACCGTGAGGCGCTGATCCCGCAACTAGCCGCCGTCTTCAAGACCAAGCCACGTGACCACTGGATGGCCACCTGTGCCGCCGCCAGCGTGCCGGCCGGCACGGTAAAATCGATACCGGAAGTCTTCGACAGTTCCAATGTGCGCGAGCGTGGCCTCGTCCAGACCTTGCCGCATCCGCATCTCGGCTCCGTCGCCATGGTGCGCCCGGCGCAGGGACTTGCCGCGCAGCTGACCGCGGACTTCACCGCGCCGCCGATGCTGGGCCAGGACACAGCTGCCGTGCTGGCCGACGTGCTCGGCTATAGCGCCGAGATCATCGACCAGCTGATCGGCACCGGCGCCATCGGCGTCTATACGCCGGCCGCCGAACCGATCCCCGCCTGATCTTCATGGAGCCTGACGGGCCTTCGTCTCGCATTTGCAGGTCGACTGAATGGTTCTTCAAGAGGGCGAAGAGCCGTTCCTTGTTTTGGCGCAATTCCCTGGAGAAAGCGCTATGCGCTTTTCCCGGGAAACCGCTTCACCTTTTCTGGAATTGCTCGGCCGGCTACTTCTGCTGGCCGTAATTCTTGTAGCGCCCGCGAATGGCGGGGATCTCGCTGCCCTCGATGAGCACCGGCGTGCCGGCGCTGCGCGCCAAAAGGTACTGCCGCGCCAGGGTTTCCAGCTTGATGGTGCGGATGAGCGCCGTGTCGAGATCGCCGCCGAAGGCGATCATGCCATGATTGGCGAGCAGGCAAGCCGTGCGGTCCTTGAGCGCGACGACGGCAACCTTGGCCAGTTCGCTTGACGCGAAAAGCGCATAGTCCGAGCAGCGCACATCATCGCCGCCGAAACCCGCCACCATGTAGTGGAACAGTGGCAGCGGTTCACGCAGGCACGACAGCGCCACGCAATGGTCGGGATGGGCATGCACGACGGCGCCGGCCTCGGGAAACGCCTTGTAGATTTCGGCGTGCATCTCCCATTCGCTCGACGGCCGGAACGCAGCGTCCCAGGATCCATCGAGCTGCATCGCCACCATTTGCTCCGGCCGCAAGGCGCTTGTGGCTATTCCCGTCGGCGTGATCAGCATGCCGCCTGTCGTGCGCACGCTGATGTTTCCGGTGGTGCCGACATTCATCCCGCTGGCGTCCAGCGTCTGCGTCGCGGTGACCAGGCTCGTGCGTTCGATTTCGAGTTCCATCACGATGCTCTCCTTGCCGGTGGCCATGTGTCGATCGCCGGCGCAATAGTGCTCGGCCGTGTCATGTCTTGCAGAACGTCGGTGAAGATATCGGGGCCGCCGAGCTTTCCCGATTTCAGCATCAGCGCCAGCGGATCGGAAGGCCGGCCGGGGAGGTGAGCGATGGCGCGCGACAGTCCGGGGCCCTCATAGGCGCCCATGGCGATCCGGTCGATGCCGAGCGCCTTCACCACCGAACCGGCGGTCTCGCCGCCGGCGACGACGAGCCGGCGGACACCGAGTTCGCGCACCAGAATCTGGGCAATCCCGGCCAGGATCTCTTCCGCCCTTGCCGCCACCATATCGCGGCCGTGCGCCTGCTGCAGCGCTTCGACGGTCGCTTGCGGCGCTGTCGTAGCAATGGCGATCATCGCGCCGGGCAAATGCCGTTGGGCGAAGGTACGCGCTTCGGCCATGACATCGGCGCCAGCAAAGGCGCTGGCAAGGTCAATCGTCAGCAGTGGATTGTTTTGCGCAAAACGCTCGAGCTGTTCGATGGTGCGGTCGGCGACGCTGCCGGCCAGCACCGCTGCCGGCCCTTCGACGGCCGGCAGGCTGGCGGCAACGAGATCGCCTGTATCCAGCAGCCCATGCGTGAGCCAGGCCGGTGGCAGATGCGCGGCGACTGAGGAATTGCCGGTCATCAGCGGCAGGTCGAAGGTGGCTTCCGCGATCGCCGCCAGATCGCGCTCGCGGATGGTGTCGGTGACCAGCAGCGTCTCGCCGCGCCTGCTTTGCTCTCCTATAGCGCTTCGGATGGCTCCAGCGCCGGCATCGACGACGAGATAGGGCACCAGCCCGACCTTGCCCCTGCTCTGCGCCTGCAGCACGCGAACCAGATTGGAATCGGTCATCGGCGTCAGCGGATCGAAGCGCTTGGGCGACTCAGCAAGCAGCTGGGGACCGCCGAACATATGCCCCTGATAGACGGTACGCCCAGTCTCACACAGCGCAGGGGCGAACAGTGTGACGCCGCCGCCAAGGCGCTCGAGCAGCGCTTCGGCGCAAGGACCGATATTGCCCGCGGGCGTCGAATCGAAGGTGGCGCAATATTTGAAGAAGATCTGCCGCGCGCCAGCTTCGACCAGCCGGTCCGCGGCCTCCAGCACCTGGCGCACCGCATCGCTGGCTGCGATGACGCGGGTCTTCAGCAGGATCACATGGGCAAGATTGCCTGATGGGATCGGCGCGTCCAGCCCGACCGTGCATCCCGTCGGAATGCCGCGCGCGACCAGCATCGACGCCAGCTCGGTGCCGCCGGTCAGATCGTCGGCAATGGCGCCGAACAGCAAGGAAGGCATCGACGCGGTCATGCGGCCCGTCTCATGTCTGCCGGTTTCGGGGCGGCTTGTCTCATGTCGGTGGTCAGGCCATTCGTGGTATCATATACACAAGCCACGCGACGCAGGCGACGCCTGCGCTGTTGCAAGAACGGAGAGCGGATGTGACTGCTTCTATCGCGCCGATCGCGCGCGACAATCTGACGACGCGTGTCTATGAGGAGCTTCGCCGTGCCATGATGGAAGGCCGTTTCTGGCCGGGCCATCGCTTCAAGATCCGCGACCTTGCCGCCAGCCTTCAGGTGTCTGAGACGCCGGTGCGCGAGGCGCTGATGCAGTTGGTGCGCGAAAAAGGCCTGGAGATGGAGGCTGGCCGTTCGATCACTGTCGCCCAGCTGTCGCTGGCTCAGTATCTGGAACTGCGCAGCATCAGGCTGCATCTCGAAGGCATGGCGGGTGCCGCGGCAACGACGCGCATCGAGCCGCGCGAGATCGACCGTCTGGCGGCGGTGCATGAGAAACTCATTGCCAACGAGGACAATGGCCGCTGGTTCGAAGCCGTCCGCGACAATTGGGAATTCCATCACTCGATCTACCAGGCGGCGCAAATGCCGGAGCTGCTGGCCATCATCGAGGGAATCTGGCTGCGCAACGGACCGCTGGTGAACTACCAGTACCCGCACGCCCGGCCGACCTATGACGGCCGCCACCGGCATCTCGACATTCTTGAGGCGCTGCGGGCGCGCGACGAGAACGGTGTGCGCAAGGGCATTCAGCAGGACATGATCGAAGGCGGCCGCCTGCTGGTCAACGTTCTCGAACGGCTGAACGACGGCGCGGTCACGCCGGAGGAACTGCGCCGCGCTGCGCAGAACGGCCGACTGGTGTCGGCCACCGGCTGAACAGTTTGTTCCTTTCCACCGCATTGGCGCCGGTCACGCCACCTGCGCCGCGGCGGCCATGCCCGCATCGGCAGCCTGCAGGGCGAGATCTATATCTTTTGAGGTGTGCGCAGCACTCAGGAACATGTTGTGCCGGGGATGGAAATAAGCGCCTTCGCGCAAGGCGGCCGAGCAGAATGCGTTGGCTAGCTTGAATTCGGCATCGCCGTCGAACAGCACCATCGGCATCGACACCGGACCTGTCTGTCGCAGCGAAAGACCATGCTTCTTCGCTGCAGCATCGAGGCCTGAGCGCAGCCTGTCGCCGGCCTGTGTCATGTGGGTGACGGCGTCGGTATCGCGCAGCGTGCTGATGGTGGCGATCGCCGCGGCCATTGCGACGGCGCCGTACCAGAAAGAACCCGTCACATAGACCTTGGTCGCGGCTTCGCGAAACCGGTCGGTGCCTGCGATGGCGGCCAGCGGATAGCCATTGGCGATCGCCTTCGAGAAGGCGGACAGGTCCGGCCGTACGCCGAGCGGCTCCCAGCTACCGGCGAGGTCGATGCGGAAGCCGGCGCGCACATCGTCGACGATCAATGCCGCATCGGCAGCGGTGGTGAGTTCGCGCGCCCGTTTGGCGAAGGCGGCGGTCGGCAGTTCCTGGTCGCGGGCGATGTCGTGCCGGAAGGCAGTGACGACGACAGCAGCGAGATCGTTGCCGGCCTGCTCGACGGCCGCTTCGAGGCTGGCGACGTCATTATAGTCGAAATGGATCAGATGGGCGCGGTCCTCGGCGGTGACGCCGGCCAGCGATGGCGTGCACCACGGCACGGCGCCGTGATAAGAGCCGCGCGCGACCAGCACCTTGCGTCGGCCGGTGCCGGCGCGCGCGATCGTCACGCAGGCCGTGGTGGCGTCGGTGCCGTTCTTCTGCAGCATTGCCCAGTCGGCATGCGCGACCGTCTTGACCAGCAGCTCCGCCAGTTCGACCAATACCTCGCCGGGGCCGTTCATCGCATCGCCGAGGCGACGCTGCCGGGCGGCAGCCTCTTCGACTGCTTGATGATGGTGGCCGAGAATGTTGGGCCCCCAACTGCACATCAGGTCGATGTATTCGTGCCCGTCGACGTCCCAGACCCGGCAGCCGTCGGCGCGTTCGAAGAATTGTGGATAGGCGGAGCCGAGATAGCGCGTCGCCATGTGTCCCCACATGCCGCCCGGAATCACCGAGGCCGCACGCTCGCGCAGCAACTGGTCCTTGGAGTTGATCAGGGAAGGCATGACGAGGTCTCCGCTCATTGATATATCATATATTGAATGTGATGTTGGAAGAACAGGATTTGCTGGCCTTCCGGGATGGAGAACAGGGAGGCGACTGTCGCCTCCCTGTATTGTTTTGCTCAGTGGCTGAGTTCTGCCAGCGGCAGGTTGCAGCAGGCGCTGTAGCGCACGCCCTTGACGTCCGACTTGTAGGCCAGGATCAGGTTCGGGCTGATCAGCGGCAGGATGATCCTGTCCTTGATCATCTCCTCGCCGGCCTGGTGCCACAGCCTGGCGGCCTCGTCGCCGCTTGCCGCAAGGGCTGCCTTGTAGATATCCGCTTCCTTCGGGTTGAGCACCGACGGGTCGCGCTCCGCGCCGGCACGGCGCGACCAAGGGCTGCCCTTCGTCATGGCGAAATAGTCGATGTATTGCGAGGTGCCGTAATAGTCCGGCGCGTAGAACACCGCCGTCATTGGGATGCCGTCGCCATTGACGCGCTCGCGCCAATTGGCGAAGGGGATCGGCTGCAGGTCGAGCTTGATGTTGATCTTGGCCAGATCCTGCTGGACCTTCTGCATCAGAAGCGACAGATCGACGCCATAGACGTTCATGCCGGGGAACGCCGCTTCCATCTCGAAGCCGTCGGCATGGCCGGCCTTGGCCAGAAGTTCCTTTGCCTTGGCGACGTCATAGGGCTGCGCCTCGAAGCCCGAACCGCCGGGGAAGCCAAGCGGGATCGGCGCGCTGATCAGCTGGCCCTCGGAGCCGATGGTGAAATCGAGGATGCTCGGACGGTCGAGACCGAGCGAAATGGCCTCGCGCACTTCGGGCGTCAGCGGAACCTTGTTGGCCTTGGCGCCGGGCGACAGCGCCACATAGATGAAATTGTAGGACGGCACGGTCTCGATTTTCACGTCGCTGCCGGTCATCGTCTTGGCCGTGTCCGGATCGATCTGCATGGCGATGTCGGCGGTGCCGCTCTGCAGCATCTGCGCCTGCGCCACCGCATCCTTGGTCTGGCGGATGACGACTTCGCTCAGCGCCGGCGCCGTGCGCCAGTACTTGTCGTTGCGCGCCAGCCGCAGTTCCGAATTGGGCTCATAGGATTTCAGCACGAACGGCGCGCTGCCGGCCGAATGCGCCAGGAACCAGGCCTCGGCATTGTCTGTCGTCGAAGCATCCGCATCGGCCTTGGCGCCGGCTTCGGAAGCGACCTTGCTGTTGACGACCGCCGCGTAGGGTGCTGCCGCGATGTTGAGGAATTCGGAGCTCGGCGCGACCATCTTGACGACGACCGTATGCGCGTCCGGGGTCTCGATCGAGGCGACATTGTCCATCAGGAACGAGGCGCTGCCCTTGAGGTTCTTCAGCCGCTCCCAGGACCATTTCACGTCCTTGGCTTCGACCGGCGAACCGTCCGAGAATTTGGCGGCCGGGTCGAGCGTGAAGGTGAAGCTGCTCTGGTCGGCATTGCCTTCCCACTTCGAGGCGAGCAGCGGGATCAGCTTGTTGTCCTTGTCCAGCGTCAGCAGCGATTCATAGACGCTGGAATTGTAGATCTGGCAGGTGTCGCAGAAGGCGCGGTGCGGATCGAGCGAGTTGAGGTCGATGTTGCGCGCGATAACCAGCGGCTTGCTGTCCTGCGCGAAGGTGGCCGGTGCCCAGAAGGCGCTGGTGGCCAGCAACATCGCTGCCAGCATCGTCGCCCTGGTCTTGTTTCTCGGTAGGATGGTCATGTCAGTTCTCCCATTTTCTTGTCGGATCTTTGTGGCAATGCGTTCGCTCTATCCACCCACGGCAGTGAGGGATTGAAGCGCGGCCTTGAGCTTTTCAGCGCCGCCCAGTGCGGCGCGGTTGAGCGGGGCCGATACGACGGGAGCCGAAAGGCTTCCCGTCACATGCAGGATCTCGTGATCGAGATAATCGAACACGCGATCCTGAATCTCTTGTGTCAGTCGTCCGCCAAGCGACAGCCCACGCTGCACCTGCTCGATGACGGCCACCCGGTTGGTCTTGCGGATCGAAGCTTCCACCAGCGGCCAGTCGAGCCCGGTCGGGTCGAGGCTGCGCAGGTCGATGATCTCGGCATCGACGCCGGTCTCCTCGACCACCTCTCTGGCGACAGCAACCATGCTGGCGCTGGCGAGCAGTGTGCAGGCGCTGCCCGGCCTGACGATCTTCGCCTTGCCGAGCCGCACGCAATAGTCACGGTCGTCGGTTGGAACAGGACCCTCGCTCGGGAACAGTTCGACGTGCTCGATGACGACCACCGGATCGTCGCATTTCAGTGCTGAATTCATCAAGCCGATATAGTCGAAGGGCGTCGTCGGGGCGACGATGCGCCAGCCGGGAAACAGGGCGAAAAGCCCGGACGGATCGCCCGAATGCTGCGAGCCGTAGCCGGTGTGCGGCGAGACGCGCACCCTGACCACGATCGGCACCGGAAAGCCGCCGCCGAACATGTGGCGCACCTTGCTGACTGCGTTGAACAGCTGGTCGGCGGCCACCAGGCAGAAGTCGCCGAACATGATCTCGACGACCGGTCGCAGGCCGCAAAGCGCTGCACCCAGCGCCACGCCGACAAAACCGTTCTCGGCGATGGGCATTGCCAGTACACGCTCCGGCCAGCGTTCCAGCGCACCCTTTGTGGCGCCCGAAACGCCGCCGCGCAGCCGGTGCACATCCTCGCCCATGATGATGATGCGCGGGTCCTGCTCCATGGCGCGCGCGATGACCTCGGACGCGGCAACCATGAACTTGACCGGCCTGGTGTCGGCAGGCGGCACGTCCTCGATCTCGAGGAAGCGCTCGCCCTTCAGTTCGGAAAGATCACCGCGTATCTGGTTGTCGACGCCGCCTGGGTCTGGCCACAGATGGTCGGGAATGCGCAGCGCGTTGCCGCTCATTTCGGTGAGCGAATCGGCAGCACTGTTGACCACCTCCATGACGCGCTGGTCGAGTGTGCCGAGGTCGGAAGTGTTCAAAATGCCCATCGTCTTCAGACGAGCGGCCATCGTGACCAGTGGATCGCGCGCTTTCCAGACGTCTTCCTCGGCGCGCGTGCGGTAGCCGAATTCGCTGCCCGGGCGGGCGCCGCTCTGGTGCAGGAAGCGGTAGCAGAGCGCCTCGACCAGCACCGGGCCACCGTCTTCCTCGATCGTCCGGCGCGCCTCGCGCATGGCATGGTGGACCGCCACCACATCCATGCCGTCGCATTCGATGCCACGAAAGCCGAGCATAGGTCCGCGCGAGGCCAGCCGCGTCTCGCGCGTCTGCTCGTTGATGTGCGTGGAGACGGCATAGAGATTGTTTTCGGCGAAAAAGATCACCGGCAGCCGGTAGAGCGCGGCGATGTTCATCGCCTCATAGGCCGGCCCCGCCATCATCGTGCCGTCGCCGAAGAAGGCGACCGAGATGTTGCCGGTGTCGAGCAGCTTGTCGGCCAGCGCATAGCCGGCCGCATGCGGCAGGTTGCCACCGATAATGGCGCTGGTGCCCGGTATGCCGGAAGCATCGTCGCGCATATGCATCGAGCCGCCACGGCCGCCGCAATAACCTGACTTGAGGCCCATGATCTCGGCCATCAGGCCGCGTACCGAGCCCTGCATGTCCGGGTTGAAAGCGTCATGCAACGGGTCGAATCCGCCGGGCGTCTGCGCGTTGACAAGCTTGGCCAAGACCTGGTGATGGGCGCGGTGGGTGCCGTTGATGCGGTCGCCCGTACCGAGCACGGACATGGCGCCGACCGCCGTCGCCTCCTGGCCGATGCTGGCGTGTGCCGGACCATGCACCAGCCCGGCATTGGCGAGGTCGAGCACTTTTTCCTCGAAACGGCGGATGAGCAGCATCTGGTGATACCAGCGCACCAGGCTCGAAACCTCGGCATCGTCCCAGTCCGAATCATCGACGTCTAGCCGCAACCAGGGCGCCGATGGCTGGATCGATGTCTGCTGGACCATGTCAGCTAGTTCCGTTCTGGTAGATGATATATCAAATATTTTCTCAGTCGATTGGGCCGGTCACTTTTCCCTGGGTATGGCGCTCTGGCTGGCCGGCGCCACATAATGGAATTAAATTTCATTTTCTGACAGAGCCGAGACTAAGCTGGGACGCCGCCATTCCGCAAGAGGAATTTTGAGGCGCGCTTTGGCCATTCCAATCTTGAAAGAGGATGGCGGATTGCGGCGAGAGCAACATCCAGCATGTCGGCAGCCGTCGCCGTATGACGGCGGCAGATTTCAGGTGCAGCCTCGCGTCGGTATGATATAATCACACCGACGTTATAGGAGAAATCATGGCCGCTACCGAAAAACGCACCTTCAGCCTCCCAGCAGAGCAGGCTGCTTTCATTGATCATCTCGTGAAATCGGGAACCTACGCGACCAGCAGCGAAGTGATCCGCGCCGGGCTTCGCGCCCTGCAAGAGCGCGACGCGGCCGTAGAACGTTGGCTCCGCGAGGAAGTCGTGCCGACCTACGACAGATGGAAGGCAGATCCTAAGGGCATTTCCACGGAGGAGATGGCCGAGCGGTCGCGCAAACGTCACGAGGCGCGCTTGCAGAGGGATGCGTGAAGCAACGGGCTGTCATCTATACACCCAAGGCCGGCGACGATCTCGACTGGATTTACGAGACCGTCGCGGAGGCTAGCAGCGCAGTCACAGCTGACGGCTACGACCAACGGATCAGGGCATTCTGCGAACGCCTCGACTACGGCTCCGAGCGCGGCTCTCGTCGGGACGATCTGCTGCCAGGGCTTCGCGTCACCGGATTTGAGCGCCGCGTCACCATTGCGTTCATCGTGGAACCAGAACAGGTGGTGATATTGCGTGTGTTTTACGGCGGGACCAATTGGGAGGAGGAGTTGTAATTTGCAACGGGAAGAGCCCGTTGAACCGGATTGCTGCCTGAAACTCGCCTACCGCTCCGCTCGGTGCTGAAAAAACTGCAAAAACAATTCCCGCTCCGTGGTGATGTCGAGCTTCTCGTAGATGCGCCGGCGATGGTTCTTGACCGTGCCCACGGTGATGCCGAGGCGCTCGGCGATGTTGGCTGTCGGGTGGCCGGCGAGGATTAGCTGAACCAATTCCCGCTCGCGCAGCGACAGCTCCGGCCACAGACTGGCCGGGATCGTCGGCTCCTGCCGGGGCGAGGCGCCGGGGCCTGTCGGCGCCGACGTGCGGGAGAACTTGGTTCCGTGCGCCTTGATGTCGAGCGCATGCAGCGCCTCGAATACAGGCAACCGCTCGTCCAGCAGGGTGATCTCGCTGTCCTTGAATGAGGTGGTCGAACGGTCGAGGAAGATGCCGAGGCACCAGTCGCCGCCATCCGCCAGCATGATGCCGACCTCGTCGCAGATCTCCGACTGCGCCAGGAAGCCGGCAATGTACTGGCCGCGCTTGGCCTCGTCGTCGGCGAGCCGTTTCAGCGGCATGATGCCCAACCTGCGCTCGCGCCGCCACGAGGCATAGAACGGGTCGAACACGTAGTAATTGTGGAGATAGCGCCGGACCATCTCATCCGAGAAGCGCCGGTGCTTGATGAATTCGGGTGTCTGCGTCGCCGAATAGCGCGTCACCGTGACGAGGTCGTGGTCGATGTCGGCGCCGATCAGGTCGATCAGGCAGTCGACATGCCTGTCCGTGCCGATGGCGGCGATCGCTTTGGCGAGCGGCGCCCAGATATTGCCCATGCGCATGCCCTTTTCTCGGCGATGTCAGCCCAACCGTCATTGTGTCTTTAGGCATATGGCGCGAGGCCATCGAATGAATCTAGCCTAGCGTCAACCTAGACCAGATCCCGAGGCGACCGTGACCCAACCCAATCTCACCGCCCCCATTGTCGGCAACCCAATCGTCATCGGCATCGACGCCGGCGGCACCATGACCGACACGATCCTTGTCGATCAGGACGGCCACTTCAAGATCGGCAAGTCGGCGACCACGCCGAAGAACGAAGCCGAGGGTTTCCTGGCCTCGGCCGAGGACGCGGCGGATGCCTGGGGCATCTCGCTGGAATCATTGTTTTCAGGCGTCAACGTCGTGCTCTATTCCGGCACCGGCATGCTGAACACGCTGTTGTCGCGCACCGGCCGCCGGCTCGGCCTGATTACCACCAAGGGCCTCGAGGACATGATCCTGATGGGCCGCGGTCTGCAGGCCTGGGCCGACTATTCCTATGCCGACCGGCTGCATGCGGTCACCCACCATCATCCCGATCCGCTGGTGCCGCGCCGCCGCACCCATGGGGTCACCGAGCGCATCGACCAGTTCGGCGACGTCGTGCTGCCGCTCTATGAGCACGAGGTTTCTGCAGCCGCCAAAAAACTGATCGCCGACAAGGTCGAAGCGATCTGCATCATGACCATCTTCTCGCACGTCAATCCGGTGCACGAGAAGCGCATCGCGGAAATCTGCCGCGAAGAGGTCGACAAGGCCGGCGCCGACATCATCGTCTACACCAGCCACGAGGTCCGCCCGGTCATCCGCGAGCAGTCGCGGCTGAACTCGGTCCTGATCGAGGCCTACGCGACCTCGCGCGGCCGCAAGCAGCTTAGGGGTATCGAGGACGTCTCGAAGAAATACGGCTTCAAATATGGCGTGCAGACGCTGCTCTCCTTCGGCGGCCTGACCTCGATCAACCATCCGCGCCTGCATGAAACCATGATCTCCGGCCCGATCGGCGGCATCCTCGGTGCTGCCTATGTAGGCAAGCTGATCGGCAATGATTCGCTGATCTGCTCGGACATGGGCGGCACCTCCTTCGACATGGGCGTTATCACGCGCGGCCAGACGCGGATCGAGAACGAGCCGCTGATGGATCGCTTCAAGCTCAACGTGCCGACGCTGCACCTCGATACGATCGGTGCCGGCGCCGGCATGATCCTCAAGGTCGATCCGCTGACCAAGAAAGTCTCGCTTGGACCGGAAAGCGCCGGCTCCGATCCAGGTCCGATTTGCTTCGCCAGGGGCGGCACCGAACCGACCATTGCCGATTGCGATGCAATTCTCGGCCGGCTCAACCCGCACTATTTCCTCGGCGGCAAGGTCGTGCTGCAGGTCGAAAAGGCCCGCCGCGCCTTCCAGGAGAAATGCTCCGACATCCTGGGCGTCGGTCTGGAGGAAGCCGCCGAAGGCATGATCGACATGCTGGAGGCCGACGCCAACAACGCGCTGCGCCGCGTCATTTCGGGCCAGGGCATCCATCCCTCCGAGTTCACGCTGCTGTCCTATGGCGGCTCTGGCCCGCTGCACCTGGCCGGCTGTTCCAGGGGCATCGGCTTCAAGGACATCATCACCTTCCAGTTTGCGGCCGCCTTCTCCGCCTTCGGCTGCACCACGGCTGATTTCATGCGCCGGCATTCGGTGTCGACGCAGCACGACATCCCGTCACGCGCCGATGAGGCGACGCTGGCCGCCTTCGGCGTCAAGGTCACCACGGTCTGGAACGACCTGACCAAGGCCGCGGTCGACGAGATGATCGCCGACGGCCATGCGCGCGAGAAGATCAGGACCGTGCCGTTCCTGATGATGCGCTACACCGGCCAGCTCGAGGATGTCGAAGTCATGGCGCCGCTGGCTGAGGTCAACTCGGCCGACGACATGCGCAGGGTTATCGACGAGTTCGAGGCGGTCTACGCCAAGGTCAATCATCGCGTGTCGCGCTACGGCGAGGCCGGCTTCACCATCACCGAACTCGGGCTGATCGCCACCGCCGACAAGGTCAAACCGGTGCTGCTCAAGCGTCCGCTTGGCAAGTCGGATCCGGCTTCCGCGCACAAGGGCGTGCGCGAGGCCTATATCGGCGGACGCTGGCACAAGGCCAATCTCTATGAGATGGACCTGCTGCAGCCCGGTCACGAAGTGATCGGCCCGGCCATCATCGAACACCCCGCCACCACGCTCGTCGTTCATCCGCAGGACCGCGTCCATGTCGATGAATGGACGCTGCTGCACTACACCCACGCTTGAGAGGGCATCGCCATGTTGGACAAACCTGCCTCGACCCTGCGCCTTCGCGAAAGACTGCTCGATTCCGAGCGGCTGATGGAAGAGACCGGCTGCTATGACGGCATCACGGAACTCATGCTGCGCAACCAGGATCCGCTGAAGTTCGAGACGCTGCACACCAAGCTGCGCGCCTATTGCGTCTCGGCTCGCGAAATGGCCCGCCGCATCTCGGCCTCGCCCGGCGTGCGCGAAGTCGGCGAGATGGTGGTCGCCATCTATACGCCCGAAGGCGACGCCATCGCGCTCTCCAACGGCATCATGGTGCATGTCCATACGATGAGCCGCTTCATCAAATGGATGATCAAGAACAATTACGAGGAAAACCCGAAGATCCGTGAAGGCGATATCTTCGCCAACAACGACGCCTTCATCGGCACCGTGCAGGTGCCTGATGTCATGGATGTGGTGCCGATCTTCCATGAAGGCACGCTGGTCGGCTGGGCCGGTGCCGTCTGCCACGAACTGGAAGCCGGCGGCATCACGCCGGGCGGCGATGTCTGCATGGCGCAGGAGCGCTTCACCGAAGGCCTGTTCGTCTGCGCCGAGAAGATCGGCGAGAATGACGAGATCCGGCGCGATTACGTCATACGCTGCGAGCGCAATCTGCGCATGCCGATCTACTGGGTGCTCGACGAGAAGGCCAAGGTCGCCTCCTGCATCGACATGCGCGAAAGCGTCAAGCAGCTCATCTCGGAGATCGGCCTGGACTACTGGATGAAGGTGTCGAAGGAATTCATCGAGGAAGGTCGCCGCGCCCAGCTCGCCCGCACCCGCCAGCTCACCGTGCCCGGCATCTATCGTGGCCACACGTTCTACGGCCATGTCACGGCGGGAAAGCCCGGCTTCCAGCTGCTCGGCGATCCCGACTGGCTCTACAACATCCCGATCGAGATGGAGATCACGTCAGACGGCAAGATCACCATGGACTTCGAGGGCACGCAGCCCTGGGGTTACCATTCGATGAACTGCACGCCGGCCGGCATGGATGGCGGCATGTTCGTGACGCTGACCCAGCACATGAATTTCGAAGGCCTGGTCAATGACGGTGCCTGGATGGCGACCGAACTGAAACTGCCGCACGGCACCTGGACCAACCCCGACAACGAGATGGTGGCCACCGCCACCTCTTGGGCGCTGCTGCTGCCGGCCTACGGCGTTTTCCAGCGGCTTTTGTCGCGCAGTTTTGTCGCGCGCGGCTTCGTCGAGGAGGCCTTTGTCGGCCAGGTCAACAGCCCGATGATCGAGATGGGCGGCGAAAGCCAATACGGCACGCCGTTCGGCATGGCGCATTTCGAGTGCGCTGCCGCCGGGTCCGGTGCGCTCGCCATCAAGGACGGTCTCGACACCGCCTATGTCGGCTGGAACCCGGAATCCGACATGGGCAACATCGAGGTCTGGGAACAGTCGATGCCGATGGTCTATATCGGCCGTTCGATCGTGCCGAATTCCGGCGGCGCCGGTAAATATCGCGGTGGCTGTTCCTTCGTCTCGACCTGGCTGATCAACAAGACCTCACATCTGCGGCTCCACACCTCCGAGCACTCCTCGCGCGTGTTCGACAATGGCGGCATGTGCGGTGGTTATCCGGCGCCGACCTGCCAGAAGCATCGCGCGGTGCGCAACTCAGACATTCACGAACTGGCGGCAAAAGGCGAACCGCTGGCGCATTCGCCCGGCATCGACCCTGACGTCTCCGACTACGAGAAGAACATCGGCGGCGACCATGTCGTGGTCGAAGGCCCCTACATCACCTCGCCGCACAAATCCGGCGACATCTTCAGCCATTCCTACAATGGCGGCGGCGGCTATGGCGACGTGCTGGAGCGCGATCCGATCAAGACGGCATGGGATGTCGAGAACGGCTTTCTCACCCGTGAAGCGGCGGACCAGGTTTTCGGAATTGTGCTGAAGGACGATGAAGACGGTTATCCCGTCGCCGATATCGACGCCACGGTCGAACGCCGCGCCGCCATGCGCAAAGAGCGCCTGGCTAAGGCGATCCCGGTGACGGATTGGATCGCCAAGGAGCGTGGCCGCGTCGGAAAGGCCGACTTCGCGCCCGAAGTGAAGAAAATGTACGCCAGCGCGATCAAGCTGTCGTCGCGCTTCACCAAGGAATTCAGCGATTTCTGGAACGTCGACGCCAAATCGATCTTCACGCCGGGAGCCAAGCCATGACCTCATACAGCAAGGAAGTTCTGGGCGATCTGGCCGCCGGCAAGCTGCCCTGGCCGCAGACAAGGCGCATCATGAGTGCCTACAAGGATGACGACCGTTTCTTCAAGATGGTTGCCGTCTATCAGGATCGTGTCGCCTGGAAGGACCCGATCCTGCTGCCGGTCTCGGACCATCTGTTCATCTGCCAGAGTGGCGATGAGCGCATTACCCGCTGCGAATGCGGCCACTCCTTCGGCGACTATCGGAAGAACTGGAAGCTCAACGCCGTGATTAACGTGCGCAACACCGAGGAGGCTTTGCGCGAGATCTATCCCAACAGCGATCTCCCTGATCCCGAATGGATGGAAATCCGGGAGTTCATCTGCCCGGAGTGCGGGACGCTGCATGAGGTCGAGGCGGCGGCACCCGGTTATCCCATCGTGCATGATTTCGAACCTGACCTCGAAGGCTTTTATCGCGAATGGCTGGGCAGACCGCTTCAGGTGTCCTGAACGCTCGTCGATGGAGGCTGCGCCGCTGTGATTGCCAAATCCGGTCAGGACTGATTGCCTACCCAAACGAAGCGGAGACCGTGCGCCATGAACAACCTTTCCGGCCGTAGCGCCATCGTGACCGGCGGTTTCTCGGGCATGGGCTTCGCCATTGCCACGGCTTTGGCCGAGGCTGGGGCCAATGTCGCCGTCGGCTCCTACATCGCGCCTGCCGGCGCCGACAGATCCGATGCCGCCTACTATCCGGCCGCCGACGAGATCGAGCGCGTGCGCTCGGCCCTTGCCGCCCATGGAACGAAAATTCACGCCGCACACCTTGACGTTCGCGACAGCGACGTCACCAACCGTTTCGCGGCTGATGCCGAGACGGCCATCGGCCCCGCCGACATTCTGGTCAACGCCGCCGGCACCACCGCCGAGCAGCCGGTCTGCGGCCATTCCGACGCGCTTTGGGACAAGATCGTCGACACCAACCTGACCGGCGCCTTCCGCGTCACGCGTGCCGTGCTGCCGGGTATGATCGAGCGCGGCTGGGGCCGCATCGTCAACATTGGCTCGACGGCCGCCTTGGTCGGGTGGAAGGACAACCCGGCCTACTGCGCGTCCAAGGCCGGCCTGCTGGGTCTCACTCGCTGCGTGGCGCTGGAAGGGGCGGCGCATGGCGTCACCTGCGTTATGATCAGCCCGACCTGGGTCGAGACCGAACTGATGCGCCGCAATGTGGCGCAGGTCGTGGAGCGCGAAGGCAAGGGGCGCACGCCAGAGGAAGCGATGGCCGAGATCGCCAGGGGCAACCCGCAGCAGCGCCTGCTGCAGCCGCAGGAGATCGCCGCACTGGCCGTCTTCCTGTGCTCGGATCTCGCCAAGGGCATCACCATGGAAAACATCCAGATCACCGGCGGAGCGCTTTGGTAGCGCTCCAGCGGGGTGCTTGCGAAAGTCCAACTGACGGGGACTGAAAAGGACCAGTGTCTAAAAAGGCGCCGGCATCAGGCGGGGCGCTTCCGCTTGCGACGACCGCCTTAGGACGGATTTTTCGCACGCGCCCTGCATCTCGCATGTGCGAAAAGTTCTTTCGCATCTGCGAGAAAAGGTGTTTACTGCTCTTGTAGCACTCGCCATTCTCACAGGCTGACTCTAGATGAAAGTAGCCGGTCTTCGGCCATTCCTGATAGCAGTGTTGGCGGCAGCTGGGTTAAATGGGCTCACTGATCGCTGTGCGCTTGCCGGGGAATCGGAGTTGCACAGCGCCCGGCTGGTTGGTCGCTTTTTGGCGACCGGAACCCAAGCCACATTTGAATGGCCGGGAACTGCCATCGAGGTTGAATTCCAAGGGGCATGGCTCGACGTAGTGCTTGACGACACAGGCCGCAACAGCATGGTCGTTGATGTTGACGGTGCTGTATCCCGCCTTGACTTGAAGAAGGGCGAACACACCTACAGAGTCGTATCGGATACGGTGGCCGCCCGGCACGCCGTGCGTCTTGTCCGCCGAACCGAAGCGTCATTCGGCGCGACTGTTCTCAAGGATATCCGGACCGACGGATCTTTTCTGCCGCCGCAGCCGAAAACCCGCAGCTTTTTAGTCATCGGCGACTCCATCTCGGCGGGTTACGGCGTCGAGGGCAAGGACGCCAAATGCCGGTTTAGCGCCGATACCGAGAACCAGTACTTGACCTTTGCCGCAGTCGTGGCGCGCCGCTTTGGAGCAGACGTTACGACGCTTGCAGCATCCGGGAAGGGCCTTGTCCGCAATTATGATGGCAGCACCAACGCAACGATGCGCGACCTCTACACGCGACTGATGCCGTCACGTCCTGACCGGGAGCAACTGCCTGATACCAATGTCATTGTCGTGCATCTCGGCAGCAACGATTTCAGTGGTGGCGCGCGGCCGCCGGATTTTGTCGCACGCTACGCGGACTTGCTTGCCCAATTGCGCGCCAACGCGCCTGGCGCAATGATCTATGCCGGTATCGGCCCGATGCTTTGGGGCGCCGACCTCGATGCCGCGGTGTCGGCCGTGAACAAGGCCGTGGCGGTCCGTCGTGCCGCGGGTGAAAGAAAAATTGCTCTGATACGATTCGACAGTCCAGGAGGAGTTGCTTCACGCGGCTGCGACTCGCATCCAAATGAAATCGGCCAGGGTCATATGGCCGATGAACTTGAGGCCCGTGTGAAAGCGGACCTTGGCTGGGAAGAGACAAAATGACTGTAGCTTCGACGGTTGGCGTAGAATCACCAACGGTGCTGCCGGACAGCACCAATGTTCGTCGCAAGCTGCTCGGGCTCCAAGTTCTAAGGTTCGTCGCCGCTTTTGCGGTGGTATTGTTCCATATTGGAAGCGGTTTTCAAATAGAGTTTGGTCTTAAGGAAAATATCTTTGGGTTCGGAGCGTCAGGCGTTGATATATTCTTCGTAATCAGTGGATTTATAATCGCTTACACCACCGATGAGGCCAAAGGCGCCTGGCAATTCTGTCGCCGCCGCATAGTTCGTATCGTTCCGCTCTATTGGACGCTGACGGCAGGTATCGTGTTGATTGCGCTGATGAAACCCGGTCTGCTGAATTCGACCGTCGTGAGCGGCGAAACGATCCTGAAATCACTGTTCTTCATCCCGTTCGAAAAGGTCGACGGTTCGATTCAGCCGCTGCTCTTTCTCGGCTGGAGCCTCAATTATGAGATGTTCTTCTATGCAATATATGCTGCGTGCATAGCTTGCGGCCTGCGCGGCCCACTGTCGCCATCCATGTTCATAGTAGTTCTCGTGGCGATGGGTCAATTCATCCAGAGTGAAAACGTCGCTTGGCGCTTTTATACAAATCCGCTGATGCTGGAATTTGTTTTTGGCATCTTACTTTACCTGGCATATGTGCATAGTGCGAAGCTTTTCGTGGGACGTACGTGGCTTATGCTTGCGATTTTCGTGGCGACAATAGCCATTCGGCAAATGATACCTGATTTGCCCTGGCTTCTGGCGAACGGCGTCCCTGCCGTGGTTTTAACCGCCGCCGCTTTGTCTTGGTCGCCCCCCCGGACGCGCGCGATAACATTTCTGGTTTTGCTCGGAGATGCATCATACTCGCTCTACCTCTCGCACCCCTATGTGATCCAGCTGGCGAGCAAACTGCTACCGCATCAGTCGGGGCTGATGGCGCAGGGGCTGGCCGGCATCGTGGCATGCGCGCTGTCCATAGCGGTATCCATTGTCCTTTATACAATGATCGAGCGACCCGCGCAGGCTCTCTTCAATGGCTTGGCAGCCCGTAGGCAAGCCTCCTCGACGCTCAGGAAAACCGAAAATCATATCTGACTCGCGATGGGAACAGGCCGCCCACTGCCTCTGGATTTGTGACGGATCGCCCCTGTTCCAAGGTGCGACGACTCGGTATCCGCCGCTTGGCCAATTCGCGTAAGATAAGTTGACCGGATTTGCCATTGAGCGCCGGGCGCGATAGGTTATATTGCACTGCACAATGGAGAAGCCGTTTATTGCACGCCCATGTCTGCGAAAAATCCGGCCGGCTCATGGCTTGCCGGCACTGGGTCGTGTCGGCGGGACTCTGAGATGAAGATTCCAAAGTCCCTGCTGGTCGATCCCGAGAAGAACTCGGTCTATGGCGCCTTTGCCGTAGCCGTCTCGATCTGGGCGTTTTCCTATTCGTTCATTTTCGGCCAGGTGCTGATCCTGGCCTACTACGCGGTCTGGCTTCCACTCGTCCTGGTCGACTACCGGCGGTTTCTGCGGCATCTGTCCAGCGCCTGGCTGCCGCTGCTGTTTGCCGCCTATGTCTGCTTCTCGATTTTCTGGTCGGTTGCGCCGGGCATCACGGCAAGGACGGCGTTCCAATATCTCTCTCATATCGCTTGTGCCTATATCGCGGCGCGCACCGTCAGCGTGCGCGCATTGACGATAGGCGCCCTGGTCGGGATTTTCTTCATCCTGCTGTATTCGTTGCGGGTCGGCAATTATTCCGACGATGTTCTCGACGGCACCTACAATTTCGTCGGCGCGTTTGCCTCCAAGAACCAGCTCGGTTTTGTCGCCTCGCTCGGCATATATTTCAGCGTGGTGTTCCTTGCCTTTTACAGGCGCGGCCGGCTGAGCCTCATGCTTACAGCGCCTCTCATTCTGCTGTCGGCCTATCTGCTGTTCGTCTCGCATTCCGCCACCTCGATGGCCTCGATACCGGCGGTTCTGGCGCTGGTGACGCTTCTTGCGATGAGCAAAATTTTGTCACGGCGCTACCGCCGGGTGATTTTCCTGATCGGCGCCGGTCTGCTGGTCGTGACTGCCTTTGTCGCCTTGAATCTCGGGCTGATGGACTTCGTCCTCGGCCTCTTCGGCAAGGATTCGACGCTCACCGGACGGACCTATCTGTGGGAGCAGGGCTGGAATGCCGTGCAGAAATCGCCGATTCTCGGCGTCGGCTATGCCGCCTATTGGGTGCAGGGCTTCGCCGAAGCCGAGCGGCTGTGGAACGAGTTCTACATCACCACCCGCACCGGCTTCCACTTCCACAACACCTATATCGAGGCTCTTGTCGAACTCGGCTTCGTCGGAGCGACGCTGGTATCGCTGATCGTGCTGCGCACGCTCTACGGCCACGTGTCGGCGGTGGTCTTCAAGACATGGCGGGCCGAGCCGGTGATCCTCGCCGGCGTGATGGTGCTGCTGCTGATTCGTTCCTTCGTCGAGGTCGAGATACTCAACCCCTATTTTACGGGTTCCTTCTTGATGTACTACAGTTTCTTCAAGCTGGCGCGGCTGCCCGTTACTACCCGCACGCGGCGGTCGCAGGCGCCGGCGGATGCGGCCACGGGTGAAGCTGATTGGCCCCGGCATGCCGGCCGTCCGGCGGCCGCTGGGTCGTCATAAGCAATCAACTCGCGGGTTGAAGTCAGGGCAGCGGGAAGCCTTCGCCTGGCAAGCATGGTGCTCAGCAAAAATCCGCCCCTCACGGGACGGATTGAGATGCTGGATGGTATCGGGCTGTGGGCTACTGGCTGGCCAGCGGCGCCAGCTTGACCTTGATCACATCGCCAGGCAGCACGAGTGTGTCTTCCTTGGCGGCGATTTCGCTGGTCTTGCCGTCGACATTGCGCACCAGTGAATAAAGCAGGGCGGGCTGCTGATCATTTGTCATGGCGGCCACAGTCGCGGGATCGGTAGCCTGGGCTATCAGGCCTTTCTGCATATTCGCCTTCAGCGCGGCTTCGTTCAGGTCGGCTTCGGTCTGCTGCCGGGCGGTAGCGAGGTTTGAACTCAAGGTGTTCTGGGCATCGATGGCGTCCTGCTTCGCCTTGCTGATCGACTGCTTGGCGGTGAGGATGGCGGTTTCGTAGTCCAGGATCTTGCCCTGCAGGTCGGCAACCGACTGGCGCGAATCCAGCAGTCGGGCGTTGGCGATCAGGCCTTTCTGCGCTAGCGGGCCGATGCTGGCGAGCTGCTGCTGCGCCAAGTCGACCTGCTGCTGCTGGTTGACGATCTTCTTCTGCAGCGATTCGATCTCGGATTCCAAAACCCCTTTGAGATCGTCGAGCGCTTCAAGCTTCAGCTTCAGCGCCTTTTGGTCCGCTGTCAGGATAGTCATTTCGTCCGCGACGATGGCTGGCAGTCTCGGATCGCCCTCGACCTCCTTAGGCACGTCGAAACTGGCCTTGCCGGCCATGTCCGCGTCGATGCGGGCGCGCCTGACGATCAGCCGAATGCGCTGGTCGTCGGAGACATCGAAATTGCCCTTGGCGGTAACCAAGTCCTTGCCGAGTTGAGGTCCGTAGTCGGCGTTTCGCCGGATGCCTCCGGCGACGCTGATGGCCTTCAACACTGTCAGGTCAGGCACATATGGAAACTGGCCGGGGTTCTGGACTTCGCCCGAAATGTAGAATGGCCGGAACTGCGCCATCTCGACCGAGGCTTCCGGTCTGTCTGACAAAGCGAGTTTTTTCTGCAAAGCCTCGCCGATCGCCGTTGCGATTTCGGACGTGGTCTTGCCGGAGGCCGGCAGTTCGCCGGCGAACGGCACCGACAGCGTGCCGGATGGACCGACCGTGTACTCGCCATTCACCGCCGACCAGTCACGGAATGTGCCTTCCACGGTCTGCCATTCGGCGACGCGGATGGTGAGCTTGTCCTGCGAGCCGAGGCGATAGTCGCCGGCGGCGGCGATGTGCGGGACGACGAGGGCCATGGCAAGGCATGTGGCCAGCAAACGCGCCCGCCGCAGGCGGCCGGAAACCGGGCCGCCGCGAAAGGCTTCGAACAAATCTGTTTTCAACTCAACGTTCCGATCCGCTATAGCCCCATCGCCCGATGAGCTTGCGTCGAATGGCCGACGCCAATGTCTGGCATTGGCCACCGGCCGGTCAGTAAGAACCGCGCGACATCCAGACGGCCGGGACGGTCTTGATGATGATGCGAACGTCCTCGAACAGCGACCAGTTCTCAACATAGTGACGGTCGAAGGCGACGCGGCTGTCATAGGACACATCGTTGCGGCCGCTGACCTGCCACAGGCCGGTCAGGCCCGGACGCGATTTCAGATAGTAGACGGCGGATGTGCCATAGATCTCTAGTTCGTCGCGCACAACCGGACGCGGACCGACAAGGCTCATATCGCCCTGCAGGATGTTGATGATCTGCGGCAACTCATCGAGGCTGAGTTTCCTCAGCACTGCTCCAACGCGGGTGACGCGCGGGTCGTTCTTCAGCTTGCGGGTCGCGATCCATTCCGCGTTGGCGTCCGGGTTGGTGGCGAGATAGGCTGCCAGCACCTTGTCGCCGTCCGGAACCATGGTGCGGAACTTCAGGCACGGAAAAATCCGTCCGCCCCGCCCGATTCGCCTGTGGCCGTAGAAAATCGAGCCGCCGTCGGAAAACTTGACGAGCAGCGCTATCATGACAAATAGCGGGCTGAGGGCGATCAAGCCAATCAGTGAACCGGTGATATCGAAGCTGCGTTTGAGCAGGCCGCCGATCGGCGGCGGAAAATCGATGTCAGCCTGCGAAAAGCTCGCGGTGGCTGACTTGGCAACGTCCCTCATGCCGTAAACTCCATGCGTTGAACGAATGGTTCACCACACGATACCAAAAAAATGTTGCAGCGCAACACACAATTTACCACCCCGTTGAAATAGTCACGTCATGAAATGACTAAATAATAAGCTTGCCATGCACAAATTTCGGCATATTTAGCACATTTGTGACAATAAATGGGCACAGCCGAAAAAATAGAGGCCTTTGTGGGGCGGTTTTTAGGCGGACCTACCTATTTGCCAAGGCGAGGTACAAACTAGTGCTTCATCATGCCGTGATGCTTGGTCAAAACCATATAAAATACTACTTAATATTGGCCATTTTACTGAAAAATATCGACGAGAGGATATCGGCCTAGCTCCCGTTGCGTGCATTGCAACATGGCAGAGTCGATCGCAAAAGCTCGATCAAAAATAACCGAAGTTGCCCTTGCCGCCTATTGCTCGCCTTAATAGAATTGCAAATTATACCTGTCACGGTGACGACAGGTGGAAAAGGCCGGAAGCAACCGGTCGAGAGTGGGCGACCTTAACAAGCCCACATGACAAGGGACGGCGCTCGGGTGGGGCAATCGCGATAATACCCGAGCCGGTTTATGGGCTGTTGGGTATGGCACTTCCAAAATTCATCCTCGGGATGATTTTCGCTCTGGCGATCGTCGTCGGCTGGTCCTGGCTGGGCGGTGCGTCGATAGGCACGATATTGGTGCGTGTCATCATCTGCGCCGTGACCATTCAGGCCGGCTATTTCGTGCTCATCTACACCATGATCGCCAGGAGCGCGCCGACGCCTGCCGATATAGCTCGTGACGCCGAGCGCAAACTGAACGCACCCGAGGTCGCCGAAAGCGAGAAGCTGGGCGGTGCCAGGCGCGGCCTGCATTGATGCAGACTGCTCAAACGTGGCCGGTTTGGCGGCAACGACATGCTTCGAGACAAAGGGACCAAAGCGCCGCGTGAATCCGTTTCGGCGCGACGCGTCCTGGCCGCCGGCTCACGCCACATCAGCGGGTTCGCTCTCCGACTGTTCCCCCAACAGCATCCTCGACAACCGGCTGCCGGTTTTTTCCTTCAGCCGCTGATATTGGCCGACCTCGACGATACGGCCGTTTTCCATCGCCACCACCCAGTCGGCGAAGGCGATCATCGACGGCCGGTGCGCGATGGTCAGGATCGTCATCGTACCGCGTAATCCGTCGATCGACCTGGCGATCAGCGACTGGTTCTGCCAGTCGAGCGCGCTGGTCGCCTCGTCGAGGATGAGCAGCGACGGCTTGCGCAGCAGCGCGCGCGCGAGCGCGATGCGCTGACGTTCGCCGCCCGAGAGCCGCACGCCGCGATCGCCGACCACCGTCTCGAGCCTGAGGTCGAGCCGTTCGACAAACTCGCCGGCGTGCGCCTGACGCAGCGCGGCCCACAGATCGCCATCGCTGGCCCGTGGCGCGGCGAGGCGCAGGTTCGCCGCGATCGTGTCGTGCAGGAGGAACACGTCCTGCGGCACATAGGCCACCTGGTCGCGCCAGCGACGGCGATTGCTGGCATCGATCTCGACGCCATCGACAAGCATCTTGCCAGTGGTGGGCTCCAGCAGGCCAAGCAGCATGTCGGCGATCGTGCTCTTGCCCGATCCGGACGGCCCGATCAGGGCGGTGACCTTGCCGGCCGGCAGGCCGAAGGTAATGCCGCTCACCACCGCCTTGTCGACAGCATCTCCGTAGGCGAAGGACACGCCGCGAATATTCAATCCCGTATTGAGGGAGAGTGTCCCGGCGTCGGCGAACTCGGTATGGCCGGGTTCGCGTTCGGCGTCGAAACGTGCCTGCAGGCTGCGCATTGCCGTAAAGGCGGGCAGGTTGATCAGCACTTGCTGGGCCTGCGTCTGCATGTCCATGAAGCGCGGCGCGATACGCATGAAGACCAGGAGCAGGACGACGATCTCGGCCAGCGACAGGTTGAAGCGGACCAAAGCCACATAGATGAACAGGCTCAGGCCCACGACGCTCGCCACCTGGAATACAGCAGTGCCGATGGTGCTGTTGCGCACATAGTCGATGTTGTCGGCCTTCATCCTCTCAAGCGTCGACCGCAGCTGCGCGAAATAGCTGTCCTCGACGTTCAGGCTCTTGGCCACCTTGATGCCGCCGAGAAATTCCGAGACTGTCCGGTACTGGTCCTGGCGATTGGCGGTCAGCACACGGCCGAAGGCAGTGGCCCGTGCCCGGAAGGGCCGCAGCGCCACGAACATCAGGATGCCGATGACCACGGCAAACAGCGTCATGACCGGCGAGATAAACACGGAAACCAGGAGATAGCCGGCCAGAAGAACGGCGATCTGCACCAGCATCAGCAGTGAGAAAGCCGCGCCCTGGACGCGGTCGATGTCGCCGGTCAGGGCATGATCGAGATCGGAACTGCGCATGCGTGTAAAAACGCCCCAGCGCGCCTTGCCGATGCTTTCGAACAGGTTCATGCGAACGCGATTGATGAAATCGAACAGCAATTTGGCCATGTAGACCGACTTGAAGCGATTGAACGCCGCCTGCGCCGCAACAAGCCCGACCAGCGCGCAAAGCACGGTCGTCAGTTGCAGCGTGCCATCAGGCACCAGCCAGCGCACGAAATCATCGTTGGGCAGCCGAACAGCGAAATCCTGGTCGGCACGTCCGACCAGATGCAGCAGCGGGACGAGCAGCAGGATCGAAATGCCCTCGGTCAGGCTGCCGAGGATGAGGAAGAACAGCGCCGTCCACGTTCGCCGGCCGCCGATCCGGGCAATGGTGGCGCCGAAGGCGGCAATTTCTCGAAACAGCGACAGGCGAAGGATTGGGGGCTTCGACATGGTTGCGCTCACAACCGCCGGCTGCCAGCCGACAGATCCTTTTCGATCAGTTCCACGGCTTCGCCGATCCTGTCCAGGCCCGTCGGGACTTCCAGCCGGTACACGCCGATGTGGTTGGCAATCCATGAACATTGCCGAAGATGCGCCGTCGCGAAGTCGCCGGGCAGGGCCGCGCGGCCGAAGCGCGTCACATAGGAGAATTTGATGATGGCCGGCAGGGCGGCAATGGCGGGCAAGGGCGTGATGTCAGCCCTTTCGCCGCGCTCGAGGATATAGATCCTGGTCGCCGGCACCTCGTCGCCCGAAAAGCCACCGTTCAGGCGATGCTGCATCTTGTCGATCGCCGCATGCACTTGCGGCCGCACTTCCGCTTCCCCAAGCGAGATCGCCGCCGCGGCGTCGGCCGCCAGCTTGATCTGCGGAAAGCCCGGAACGGTCATTGGCTCACTCGGATTGGCGAGGTCCAGCGCCACCACGTCATCGGTAAGCAGTCGATGCCCGGCCCGGATCATCGCACTTGCGGTCGTCGACTTGCCGGCTCCCTTATCACCCATGAAGATGGCGCTCGTGCCGGCGGCGGCGATGGCACTGGCATGCAGGACAAGCAGGCCGCGCCGGTGCAAGAGCAGCGCCATGACCGGACCAAGCAGCGGAAACGCGAGCAGCGCGTCGTCGACGCCGGGCGCCGGTTCGATGTCGATACGGCTGGAATCGGTGATCAGGAACGCGCCCACGGCATGCCACGCCAGATATTGCCGGTCCGGCTCGAAGCGAAAGTCGGTCGCGGCTTCGGGCGAGGGCTTTGGCAGGTCGATCGCGCCGACGGCAATCACGACATCCGCCGCCCCCGGCGCCGCCGGCTGCAGTTCGGGCAACGTCACCTCCGACGCGATGGTCAGGCCGTAGGCCCGGTAGAAGCGGCGTTCTCGCTTGGCCCGGCCATGCGAAAAGGCATCATCATTGCATAGAGCGAGCGGCTCGTTGCGCGGCATCATGCGGGGCTCCCGCCATGCTGGAGCTGCCGCAGCCAGAGCGACAGCGAGGCCGAGCGCCAGACATACTGGACATCCAGGGGGGCTGCCTGATCGGGCTGGCGCAGCAGCCGCGCATAGGCGGCACTCACTTGCGGCAGATTGACGTAAGGGGCGATGCGTTTCGCATCCGAGACCAGCAGCTGTTCCAGGAGGTCGCGATGGTTGCGCAGCATGCCGTTGACGAGATTGGCAGTGAAGTCGATCTTGTCGCGCCGCCACTGCACCGCCTCCGGCAATACGCCTTGCATGGCGCGGCGCAGCACATAGCGGCCAAAACCGTGGCTCAGCTTCTCCTCGCCCGGCAGCGCCAGGCAGAACTCGACCAGCGGCTTGTCCCAGAAGGGGTAGCGCGGCTCGACCCCGAAATTGGCGGCGGCTTTGTCGAGAACCTCGAAAGCATGCGGGACATAGCCGTTCGACAGGATCCAACGATGGCTCAAGGCGTCGCTGGCCTGGACGCCGGGCGGCATGTAGCCGGCCCGGTGAAACCGGTCGACAAGCTCGGTGCGCTTGGCCAGGTCCGGATTGATCAGGTCGCGCCAGCTTCGTGCGCGCGACACTTGCGCGGGCTTGCGGATCTTGTTCAGGGCACGGTTGGCCATATGCCTCAGCCTGGCGATGCGCCAGGCCGGCCCGTAGAGGGTCAGGAACTGGAGATAAAGGCCAAGCGTGCTGTCGCCATAGGTGTTGGATGCGCTGCGGACCTCGCGCCACAGATCCATCCATCGGCCGCCATTCGCAAGCTCGTGCAGGTGGCCGTGGCCTTGTGAAACGACCTCGTCGCCACCATGGCCGTCCAGCAGCACCTTGATGCTCTTGGCGCCGGCAGTCCGGTAGATGCCGCGGGTGAGCGTCAGGCCCGGCGCCAGGAACGTTCCTTCCTGTTCTTCCAGCACGCGCTCGAATTCGGCAAATGGGGCATAGTTGCCGACCGGGATCAGCGTCGCGTCGACCTTCTGCTGGTCGAGAACGGCATCGATGAAGGGCCGCTCGTCCATCGGCGAGCCCTTCTCGAAAATCAGCGAGAACGTTGGCAGCCTCGGCTTGCGCGCGGCGGCATTCTGCAGGCTGGCGACACAGGCGATAGACGAGGAATCGAGGCCGCCGCTCAGCATTGCCCCGACCGCCGAGGTCCCACGCATGCGGTTGCGCACCGATTGCGAGAACAGATGGGCGAATTCCTCCGATGCATCCGACCGCAAGGGCCGCGCCGACGGCTCGATCTGCCAGTATCGGCGCAGCATCACTTGTTGCGCGGTGACGGTTAGGCTGTGGCGGGCCGGCAGGCTGAATATATCGCTGTAGGGGGTCGACTGCGGGTCGTCGGGAAGCCCGGCCAGGAAGCCGGAGATCTGGCGCTCGCTGACACGTGCGCGGATACCCTCGACGCCCAGGATCGGACCGATCTCCGACGCAAAGGCAAAACGCCGGTCCGCCGCGTGGTAGTAGAACGGCTTGACGCCAAAATGATCGCGCGCGCAAAACAGCGATTGCCGCTCGTCATCCCAGATGGCGAAGGCGAAATCGCCTTGCAGATGCTCCGGGCAGGCTTCGCCCCAGCGCAGATAGGCCCGCATCAGCACGATCGCGTCGGCTACCGACTGGTCGCGGATACCGAGCCTGGCCAGCAACTCGTCACGGTTGTCCAGCCGGCAATCGGCGGTGATGGCGAGCCGGCCCCCAGCCATCGTCAAAGGGCCCGGACCGACTTCATCCGATGTGTTGAGCCAGGCGTGGCCAAGGGCGATGCTGGTGTCCAGCCACCAAGAACTGCCGTCAGGACCACGATGGCGCATGCGCGCCAGCATTTGCTGAATGTCGGCCGCCGCGACCGCCGGTGCGTTTGCTCCGCGCAACAGGATTCCGGCGACGCCGCTCATCGGCTGCCGTGGTCGACGAGATGGGCGAAGCCGTCGATCGATCCGCCAAGCACGATATGGTTGTCGCTGACCAGCCAGGCATGTGCTTTCAACTGCTCGCCTGTGCCACGTTCGATGCCGATGCGTATCGTCGATTCATTGCCTTGGCGGGCGAGAATATACTGGCCGGAGAGCGCCTGGGTCAGGCACGTGGCGTAAGGGACGAAACGGGCCGCGGCGGCAACGCCCCAGGCGACGCGCCGCAGTTCGCCCATTGAGGCGCACTGCCGCGCGTCGAGGCGCGTCACCAGGCTGCGTACACGATTGTAGGACAACAGCGTCAGCCCCAGCCGAACTGTCGCCACCACCAGCAGGCAATGGCCAAGGAAGATCATTTCCGAGCCAGTCAGGGAGAAAATCCTGACCAGCCCGCGCCGGCTTCCCCCGCGCTTCGTCTGCTTGACGTTTGTTTCTCTCGCCGGTTCCTGCCGTAAAGCCGTGGCCCGCGAAGACAAGGCCCGCGAAACCAGGGCCCGTGAAACCAGGGCCCGTGAAACCAGGGCCCGTGAAACCAGGGACTTGTGCTGGACCGGCTTAGACAAGTGCCTCATGATGCCGTCTCGCAAGCCCATTATCGGCCAGGCCCTTCAGCAATGCGTCGACATCGGCCTGGCAGCGCGCCGGGTCGACATTGTAGCGCGCAAGCACGGCGCTGCGGATGTCGCCGATCGACCGGGGTTCCTGGATCAAATCCCAGATGAAGGCGCCGACGCCATTCAGGCTGTAGTAGACATTGGATTTGAGATTGAGCAGCGCCAAGCCATCGCCGAACTCGCAAGCCACGGCATCCTTGGTCGCGCACACGCTATCGTGGTCGCCCAGATCACGGTCGGATAGCTCCCCGTTCATCCCCAAACCTCGCTGACAAAACGCTGCGACATCTCCAAGTGGCGCAGGAGAAATCGGGAGGCTGGCCCCCCGACCCCTCTTACGTCTGCTTTTGAATCCAGAGTCCCAACATGTCACTCTGGAATCGGCTGTAAGTCTCAGGAGAACGTCAGGTCGCCAATCGGCGTATGCGCGGGGAACGATGCGTCGATCGCCGTGCTGCCGCCGCCGCCCTGGGTGATGGTCTCAATCGAACCATGGACCGTCAGGCTTGGCGTTTCATATTCATGCTTTTCAACATTCTGTTCCATTTTACTCTCCGATTTAGGACTGGAAACGGCCTGTCGAGTGCCGTCAGCACTTTTATGCTGCAATGCAATAGCTGCACGGCAGCATTTATGAGTCAAGACTGTTTTACTTTCTGTTAATCAATTACGGTTGCTGGCGTCGTCACATGAGCGGCATGCCTAAAACTTGTCATTTTTTAGCCGATTCCTTGTGCACGACGATCGCGCCTGTGCTGATTCTTTAAGCATTTGATTTTGCTTGCATAAGCCGTTTGCGTTGTGCCTATATTTAGGCCTCTCTAATGAAAAGAATTTCCATTTGAGAAATCGTCCGGAGATTGCCTAAGCCGACGTGGCAAGGGACATTTCAACCGCGGTTTTCACTGCTTTCCGATGCCACCTCGATAGACGCTTTGGTGGCAAAAATTCGCACTGCAGAAGGAAAGGCTTTACGGCATCGAGGTTTTTGGTGATGCTTGCTTCGCACTTGCAGCATAAGTGTCGGCGCGAAACGCTTTCTTGGGAGACTGTGCGCTAAATGGCCTTGCCGGATGGCTCATACGAACGATTGCGCGCCGCCGGCTGTGCCGGCGAGGTGGCCTATGTGCAGGCTTGCCTGCGATTGTTTTTCGCCGGCCCGGGCGCGGGCGACGTTTCGATGCGCCATCTTGACGGTGAAAAAATTGCCGAGATTGCCAGGCTGAACAAGGTCGCCGTCTTTGTCCTCAAGGCGCTTTCGCGCGCAACCGCGCTTCAGAGGCCAACTAAGCTTTTCCAATGGCTCGACACCTACCGCAGGAAAACGGTTTCGATGAACGCGTCCTGCATCATGGATTCGATGGCGATCCAGGACGTGCTGCGCGCCAGCGAGATCGATTTCGTTTTTCTGAAGGGTCCGTTCCAGCAGCAACTTCTCTACGACGACCATTTTATGAAGCCCTCGGGCGATGTCGACATCCTGGTTTCGCCGCTCGGATTTTTCAGGGCGCGTGATGCGCTTCGCAAGATCGGCTATGAGGTATCAGGCAAGTCGAGCTCCGTCTGGTGGGTCCGCTTCCTCGGCGAACAGCACATGACCCGGGACGACGGGCCGAGGTCGTCCACCGTCGATCTCCACTACCGCCTCCAGCAGCCCGGCTCGCCAAGCCCGCGCGACGCGGACGGGTTCCTGCGGCGCAAGCGACAGGTCGAAATCGCCGGTGCGACGGTGCCGTTCACCTCGGTGGCCGATACATTGCTTTTGTCCTGCATCAGCGTCGCCAAGGCGCTTTTCAACCGGGAACCCTGCGCCGGATACGTCTGTGATATCGGCGCCAGCGCCGGCCGCCTCGACGAGGCGGATCAGCAGCGTTTGCTCGATGCCGCTACCGCGCAAGGTCTGGACGACACGCTGCTGCTTGGCCTGCGCGCCGCCGACGTGCTACTCGGCGGTGCCGGCACGCTGCTGTCGCAGCGCGCGACCAGGATCCTGCCGCGCATCGGCAATGAGGATCTGCTCGGCATGGTCATCGCGCCGTGGCTGCCGTCGCTGCGGTGGCCGCAGCGGCGAACGGTGCTTTGGGAACTGTGCGGCCGCGCTCCGGTCCGCTATCTGGCCGAAGCAGGCTGGGCGGCGTCCGCCGATATCAGCCGCCGCATCTTCGAGCGGCCGGCGAGTCGCTGAAGGTAAGTTGGATGCTGATGGCAATTCTGTAGTGCATCGAACGAGTACGGGGCGAGGGCAAATCGATATTACCTGTACGAGAGGCAAATCCATGTCGATGACGAAATCCGAGGTCTGCGTGATCATCGCGGCAAAAAACGCCGCAGCGACAATCGCCGTCGCCATCGCATCCGCATTGCGCGAACCGGAAGTGGCGGAGGTCGTGGTCGTCGACGATGCCTCCACCGACGACACCGCCGGTGTCGCACGATCCGCCGATGATGGCAGCGGGCGGCTCTCCGTGATGCGCCTCGATGTCAATCGCGGCCCCTCCTTTGCCCGCAACGCAGCCATCGCCGGCTCGAAATCGCCGTTCATCAGCATTCTCGATGCCGACGATTTCTTCCTCGAAGGCCGGTTTCGCAACCTGTTTGCCGGCGCCGATTGGGATTTCGCCGCCGACAACATCATGCTGATCAGGGATGATGCGACGGGCGACGCGACGAAAATCGTCGCGCCGCAATTTGCCGCCGATCCGGAATTCCTCGATTTCGAGCGTTTCGTCGAAGGCAACATCTCCAGGCGCCGCGTGCAGAGGGGCGAATTGGGCTTTTTGAAGCCGGTGATCAGCCGTGCCTTCCTCGACCGCCATAGGTTGAGCTACGACGAGAGCCTGCGGCTGGGCGAGGACTATGAACTCTACGCCCGCGCGGTCGCATGCGGAGCGCGGTTCAAGGTCATTCGCTCCTGCGGCTACGGCGCCATCGTCCGCGCCGATTCCCTGAGCGGCCGCCACAAGACCCAGGACCTGAAGCGTTTGGCCGATGCGGATCTGGCGCTGCTGGCGATCGACAGCCTGCCGGAAGGCTCGAAGGCGGTGCTGCGGCGGCATGAACGGCACGTGCGCGACAAATATCGGCTGCGTAATTTCCTTGACGTCAAGGCCGAGCGGGGGCTGGGCTCGGCTGCGGCTTACGCCTTCGCCAGCCTGTCCAACCTCGTCCCCATCGTCCAGGGCGTGGCTTCCGACAAGCTCGAGGCGCTGTTTCGTCGTGTGGGCCTTGTGTCCAGCCAAAAGCCTGTGCCGCCGCTGCGCTTTCTGATGGCCGGAACCAGCACGGGCAAGGAACGCTGAGAGCGGTCCCGATGCAGCGATTTGTCCACTCGCGGCATGTCATCACGCAAACCATTTCGGTCGGATTTATGAGTTTACGAATTGGGTGGTTGCCTCGCGGCTCCGACGATGGCAGTCTATGTTGCGGTGCAGCATAGTGGACGACCAGCCGAACTTGGCCCCCGATCGGATTGGTCTGATGTCTCTCCCTCAAAAGGAGCACGACAACGCAACACGAGTTTTTGAGCCCCGGCTGCGGGGATCGGCCAGAAGCCCGGCCCACAAGCCGGCGATGACGGGAACCTGAGTTCATGGCCTCGATATTCGGTTTCAGATCAAGGGATCCGGCCCGCGACCGTCAGGCCGATGTTTCACGTCTTGATCGTCTGGCAAAGCTGTTCGAGCAGATTGCGGCCGAGATCGAGGCCGAGAGAACCGGGCTTGAGAATCGCTACCGGACGACGTCGACCAACGCCGCCTTTCTGGTCGAAGCGATGGAAAACGGCTCTGCTTCCGACAAGCGGTCTTCGGAAGTCAGCGCACTGACACAGTCGATCCTGAATTGCGAGCGCCGCATCGCGGCGCTGTCGCGCCAGGACGGCATGATGAAAGAGCTCCGTCATTCGCTGGATACGGTCTTTGACGAGGATGCCTCCTCGGCCGCCGCGGCGGAATTCGCCTGGCCGGCAGGCGCCGGCAGAGGTTGAACGTGAAGGCTCGGAACTGTTGCAACAGATTTGATGCAAGGCGGGAAGCAGAAGCAATCGAGAGGGTCACAAGGAAGGTCAAGGTTGGCCCGTGCAGGAGCGGTTCGAACGTCGACTTTGGGTTGGGGACACACAGCGCAAAGGTGAGTTTGGTATGAATTGGAATCCGAAACCTACGACGGCAATTGACGCACCGCCTCTCGCATATCGGACCGGACAAGCCGCCCGGCGGCTGGGGTCGCTCGGTGCGTTGCTGCTGGCTGCTCTTGGCGGTTTCCTGGCAACCCCTTCCCATGCCCAGGACATTCCGACATCGCCGTCCTTTGTCGATGATTTCAAAAGCTTCGACCGCACGCGCTGGTATGTTTCCGACGGCTGGAACAACGGCAGCCATCAGAATTGCACCTGGTCGAAAAATATGGTCGAACTGTCGAATGGTGTGCTGTCGCTCGGCTTCGAAAAGCAGACGCTGAAGGATCGCGACTACGTCTGCGGCGAGATCCAGACCAAGCAGCGCTTCGGCTATGGCACCTATGAGGCACGGCTGAAGACCGATACCGGCTCCGGCCTCAACGCCGCGTTCTTCACCTATATCGGTCCAAGCGACAAGCAGCCCTGGGACGAGATCGACTTCGAGGTCCTGACCAAGGACACCTCCAAGGTGCAGGTCAACGCCTATATCGCGGGCAAGGGCAAGAACGAGAAACTGGTCGACGTACCGGGCGGCACGGAGAAGGCCTTCAACGACTACGCCTTCGTCTGGCAGAAGGACAGCTTGCGATGGTACGTCAACGGCCAACTGGTGAACACGATTACCGACCCGGCGAAGCTGCCCAGCCATGCACAGAAGATATTCTTCAGCTTTTGGGGCAGCGATACGATGAAGGGCTGGATGGGAGCGTTCGCGGATCCGGGCCGCAAGCTTTCCCTGCAGGTCGAGCGGGTCGCCTTCACGGCGCTCGGCGAACCCTGTCAATTTCCGGAATCGCTGGCATGCAGTGTAAAGTAGTTGGGAAAGTCGATTTGAACCGGCGGGGCCGAAAACGGTCCGCTGCCTTGCATGGGAATGAAACCGAATGAATTTGACGGTGTTTGGAATTGGCTATGTCGGCCTCGTGCAGGCGGCGGTGCTTGCCGAAGTCGGGCACCAGGTGGTGTGCGTCGACATCGACGCCGCCAAGGTCGAGCGGCTCAACCAGGGCCTGGTTCCCATTTTCGAACCCGGTTTGGAAAACCTCGTCAAGGAGAACCATGCCGCCGGCCGCATCAAGTTCACAACGGATGCCGCCGCCGCTGTCAGGCACGGCGAGATCCAGATGATCGCGGTTGGCACGCCGCCGGGCGAGGACGGCTCGGCCGACCTCAAATATGTGCTGGCAGTCGCCGAGACCATCGGCCGCGAAATGGACAAACCCAAGATCGTCGTCGGCAAGTCGACTGTGCCGGTCGGCACCTGCGAAAAGGTGAAGGCCAGGATCGCCGACACGCTGAAGAAAAGAGGCCGCGAGGACCTGGCTTTCGATGTCGCTTCAAATCCGGAATTCCTCAAGGAAGGGTCCGCGGTTGCCGACTGCATGAAGCCGGACCGCATCATCGTCGGCACCGACAGCGAGGACACCGAGGCTGTGATGCGCGAACTCTACGCGCCGTTCAATCGCAACCATGAGAAGATGATCGTGATGGACGTGCGCAGCGCAGAATTCACCAAATATGCCGCCAACTGCATGCTGGCGACCAAGATCAGCTTCATGAACGAGATGGCCAATCTGGCCGAACAACTCGGCGCCGACATCGAGGAGGTCCGCAAGGGCATCGGCAGCGATCCGCGCATCGGCTACCATTTCATCTATCCGGGCCTCGGCTATGGCGGCTCGTGCTTCCCGAAGGATGTGCGGGCGCTGATCAAGACCGCCGAAGGCGTCAAGTTCGACGCCAAGCTGCTGCGCGCCGTTGAGGAGCGCAACAACGCACAGAAATCGGTTCTCTTCGACAAGGTGGACCGCTATTTCAAGGGCAACCTCAAAGGCAGGACCTTTGCGCTCTGGGGTCTGGCCTTCAAGCCCAACACCGACGACATGCGTGAGGCGCCGGCGCGCGTCCTGATGGAGGCGCTCTGGAAGGCCGGCGCCAATGTGCAGGCCTATGATCCCGAGGCGATGCAGGAATGCCAGGCCATCTACGGGCTGCGCGACGACCTGCTTCTGTGCGGCACCAAGGAGGCAGCGCTTCGCGGCGCCGATGCGCTGCTGATCGCCACAGAATGGAAGAGCTTTCGCGCGCCGTCCTTCGACGCGGTGAAGGACGCGCTGACCACGCCGGTCATCTTCGACGGCCGCAACCTCTATGACCCCAAGGTCATCGCCCGCCACGGCATCGAATATCACTCGATCGGCAGAATGGCGGCATGAGACCGGGCCCTGGCAGCCGGATGCAAGACCGGTCCGCACACGGCCTGCGGGCGCTGGGGTTGAGCGCGTATTTCTGTGTGGAGTTGTAGCTGATGGTGCTGGACGTAAAGCCGGAGCAAATCACCAAGAATCATTTCGATCTCGTCGCGATCGGTTCCGGCTTCGGTTCGGCCTTCTTCCTGCATGAGTTCGCCAGGCGCCGAAAGGCGCGCATTCTGGTGCTGGAGTGGGGACGCCACAACACCCATGAATGGCAGCTCGAACAGAACGTCAACACCGACATCGAAGACGAGACGACCTACAAGACCAATTCCGACAAGCCGTGGAACTACACGATCGGACTGGGTGGCGGGACGAACTGCTGGTTCGCGCAGACGCCAAGATTTCATCCCAATGATTTCCGGCTGAAAAGCACCTACGGCATCGGCAATGACTGGCCGATCAGTTATGACGACGTCGAGCCGTTCTACTGCGACGCGGAAGACATCATGTCGATCTCCGGCGACCCCGACATGGCGGCGATGCTGCCCCGCTCGAAGCCGTTTCCGCAACCGCCGCATCGCATGTCGACACCGGACAGGATGATGAAGGCGGCGCAGCCCGACCAGCACTTCGTCATGCCAACCGCGCGGGCTCGCGTGCCGACCGCGCAGCGCAGCTCGTGCTGTGCCAATCTGCGTTGCTGGCTGTGCCCGGTCGACGCCAAATTCACCGTCAACAACGGGTTGATGCACGTCTTCGAGCATCCCGACATCTCGGTCTGCCTCGGTGCGGAAGTGCGCCGGCTCGATCACGTCGGCGGTGCTGTCCGTTCGGTCACGTTCAGCCATGACGGCAAGGAATACCAGGTCAGCGGCGATCTCTTCATTCTCGGCGCCAATGCCATCCAGAGTGCGGCGATCATGCTGCGATCCGGCCTGGGCGGCGAATTTGTCGGCAGCGGCCTGCATGAATCCTACGGCTGGAATTTCGAGGTCTATCTCGACGGTGTCGACAATTTCGACGGCAGCACCATCACAACCGGCCTGAATTTCGGCCTCTATGATGGTCCTCACCGATCGGAGCATGCGGCGGCACTGGTCTATTTCGAGAACCGCTGGCAGCACGGAATGCGTGCCGAAAAGGGGCGGCTACGCCAGGCGCTGCCGTTGGTCGTGGTCACCGAGAACCTGCTCGACCCCGAGAACTACGTCACGCTTGACGCGGATGACAATGCCTTCGTCAGCTTCAAGGCGCCATCGGACTACGCGGTGAAGGGCATGGCGCGCGCTCTGGAGAAATTGCCTGACCTTCTGGCGCCGCTGCCGGTCGAAAAGCTCTTCGACCGCGGCATTCGGCCGACCGAATCGCACGTCCAGGGCACGCTGAGGATGGGGACCGGCCCGGCCGATTCTGTGGTCGACAGCGGCATGATCCACCATCAGCTCAGAAACCTGGTCGTCGTCGGCACCAGCACCTATCCGAGCTGCTCCTGCGCCAACCCGAGCCTGACCGCGGCAGCGCTGTCCTTGCGGGCGGCGAGCCGGATCGCGTGAAAGGAGGTATCGCATGATCGAGATTTCCAGACGCTCGGCCCTGGCCGTCTTGGCTGGCGGAGTGGTTTCGACGGGGGTCGCCTACGCCACCGTTTCCTCCTTCTCGGACGAGGATCTGGTGCGCGTCACGCTGGAAAAATATCTTGGCAAGTTGAACATCCGCATCGAGCATCTGCAGCAGTTCGTGCTGGCGTTCCGCGACAGGAATCCATGGAATTTCCCAAGCGAAAAACTGAGTGACGCCGTCACCCTGGTGGAGGAGCTCAAGCTGGGCGCCGCGCGTCGCTTGCTGCCCCGGCGAAAGCGGGAAGATCTGCTGCATTTCGACCGCTGGGTCGTCGCCGAATTCCATATGCTGACGGACTACGCCTGGCGCAGTTCGCCCAACGACCCGATCCGGTTTACCGGCTGGCAATCCTGTACCAATCCCTTCGCCAATCTGGAGCCGCCGAAACTTGCCTGACGTCGAAAGCGAGGCGGCGGCCTTTGCCTGTTGTCTCCGAGCAAGGAATACGAGATGCGACAAGGAGCCCGATCATGAAAGTTCTCTTTGCAGGCGGCAACGGCTACCCGCCCGAGTTCAGTGGCGGCGTTCAGTCGAGCACGCATCATCTGGCCGAACAGTTGATCGAGCACGGTCATGAAGCGGCTGTGCTCGCCGCCCTGTTCGGTGACGGTGTCTTCGGCTTCAAGGCACGCGCCAAGATGAAGCTGTTGCGGCAGCCGGCGGTTGTCGACAGCTATCCCGGCTATCCGGTGGTGCGGGCCTGGTTTCCCTGGGAAGCGGCGGGTTATGCCGTCGACAGGCTGAAGCCCGATGTCGCCGTGGTCCAGTGTCACAAATCGGTTCCGATCGGCAAGGCGCTGCAGGCGGAGGGCGTGCCTCTGGTCGTTTATCTCCGCAATGTCGAGTTCCATGAACTGGGCGGCGATCTGCGCGAATTGCATTCGGCGCTTTACATTGCCAATTCGGATTTCACCGCGCGAACCTACAAAAAAGAATTCGGCATCGAGGCAGCGGTGATCCCGCCAACCATCAACCCGGCGCATTACTCGACGCCGACGACGGGCCAGTTCGTCACGCTGATCAACCCCTATGAGGAAAAGGGATTTGAGCTCGCGGTGCGGATTGCCGGCGCCTGCCGCGAAATTCCCTTCCTGTTCGTCGAAAGCTGGAAGCTCGACGACGATCACCGGGCGCGGATCGAACAGACGATCGCTCCCTTGGGCAATGTCGTCCTGGAGAGCCGCACCAGCGACATGAAGACGGTCTATGGCCGCACGAAGATCCTGCTTGCTCCCAGCAAGTGGGAGGAGGCGTGGGGCCGCGTCGCTTCGGAGGCCCATTGCAGCGGAATCCCCGTTATCGGTTCGCGGCGCGGCGGTCTGCCCGAGGCTGTCGGCTCCGGTGGCGTGGTGCTGGATTACGATGCTCCGCTGGCCGATTGGGTCGCGGCCGTCAGGCGGCTGTGGAACGACAACCAGGAATATGACCGGCTTTCCAGTCTCGCTCGCAGCTTCGCCGGGCGTCCGGAACTCGATCCTGATCGCCAGTTCATCACCTTCTTCTCGATACTGGACAGGGCCATGCAGCAGCGCGCGCGACAGGCGGCCTGACGACGCGCCTGAGCAGGTCAGGCCGGACGCTTGACCCGGCTTTTCAGCGTCTCGTAGCCGCGGGCGCCAAGCAGTGCGCGGGCAATGGTCTTGGCGGCGCTCTTGCGGCCCTCTTGCGACTTGATCTGCCGCAGCCTTGCCGGCAGGTTGCGGGCCGCCTGGCCAAGTGCCGGCAGCGACAGCGCGTCGGGGAAGCTGACCATATGCGTTTCGACGCACAGCACCGGCTTGCCTGACAGTTCGGTGATCTTCAGCGCCTGTTCGTGCTCGCTCTCGATGAACAGGATAGCATCGGACTTGCGGTAGAAATCGGCCTTGAAACTGCCATGCGCGCCGAGTCGTTGCCGTTCCGCCTTGCTCGGCAGATCGAGCATGATCAGCTGGTCGTATTTGATCTCATGCTTGGCGAGCCATGCCTCGGTGAGCGCGCGGTATTTCTCCAGCCGGCTGGTGACCAGCCAGCCGATCCTGTGGGTCGCGACATGGAGCGGCCGCGCTTCGCTGAGGAATTTCTCATAGGCCGGGCCGTCGTCGTTTTCCGCCTCTGTCGGGTCGAGGCACAGCACGCCGTCAATGTCGACGCAGCATTGCGCCAGGAATTTGTGATGCATGAAGTTCCACTGGAACATGCGCGGATGCGGCACGACCTCGAAGACGAGGTCGGTTTCCTGGTGCAGGGGCTCAAGGCCGAACACGGCGGCAAAGGTGAAGTCCGCCTCGATGCCCGCAGCCTGGATGCGGGCGCGTGCGTCGCGCATGGCGTTGCCGCCGGCGACGCTGTCGTCGATCACCAGCACCTTGCGCATCTCGGAAACCTTGCGGTCGAGAGCGGCCCGGCGCTTGGTGACGCCTGATGTGTAGATTCGCCCAGCCAGGAAGCTGTCGAGATCGGTCATCGGGATGTTCGCGGCAAGGCTGACCAGCGTCGCTGCCAAAACGCCGCTTCTCGGCACACCGACGACCAGGTCGATGTCGCGCGGCAGCCGGTGCAGGCCCCTGACGATGGCGTCGTTCATATCGGAGATCGATCGGTAGTGCATGGTTCAGACCTGGTCCTGGAGGAGATGTCCGTAGCAGTCGAAGACGCCCAAATTATTGCGCTTCGCGCGGCGCTGCCGCAGGCAGCCTTGCCGGCAGCATCTTGAGCGCCTCGCGCAAGGCTTCGCGGCCGGAGGCGAATGCCAGTCCGATGATGATCGTGATGAGGTAGGCGAGCACGGCGCTGCTGGCCAGGGCGACGACATGCTGCTGCGGCAGCGCTGGCTTGACGAACCAGATCGCGGCCAGCGCCAGATGGGCGCCAAGCACGAACGGCGTTGCCGCGCGCAGCACATGATGCGCCTGCAGCGGTCCGCTCTTGCCGACATAGAGCCATAGGAACGGCGTCCGCAGATATTCGCTGATCGCATAGGCGATCGCCACGCCCAGCGCGCCATAGGGCAGGCCGAGCATGAAAGCCAGCACCGACGTCACGGCCGTTATGATGCCCCAGCGCATGAAATCGCCGGAGCGGCCCTGGCTGACGAAAAGCCACCCCGCCGGATTGTTGAGCGGCTGCAGCAGCCCGGCAAAGCCGAGCGCCAGGAAAATCGAGGCGCTTGCGCGCCATTGCTCGCCGAGCACGAAGGGGATCAGCACATCCGACATCGCGGTGGCGAAGGCGACACCGGGAAGCGCCACCAGCAGGATCAGCGGCATGACGCGCAGATAGGCGCTGCGGTAGCGATCCGGTTCGTCCTTCAGCCTGGAAAGTGCTGGAACCATCACCTTCGACAAGGGGTTGGTGATCTGGCTCAGCGGAAACAGAAGCAGCTTGTAGGCGCGGTCATAGAGGCCGAGCTGCGCCTCGCCCCAATATTTGCCGATCAGCACGTTGTCGAGGTTGCGGGCAAAGAAATTGGCGAAGTTGAAGCCGGTGATGCCGGCGCCGAAATTGATCAGCTCGCCGATGCCGGCGACCTTGCGCGGCAGGCCCGGACGCCAGCGCGAACTCGCCCAGTAGCAGAGCGTCGGCAGCACGGCACCGGTCAGCGTGCCGGCAAACAGGGCCCAATAGGAGCGATCGATGAAGGTCCAGGCGATCGACACGGCAAGCCCGGCGATTGCGCTGGCGACGTCGATGACGGCCAGCCGGCCGAACTGCATACGGCGCGTCAAGAGCGCCAGATGCTGGGCGCCAAGCCCATAGGCCATGATCTGCAGCCCGAACGCAGCCACCAGACCTGTCACGCGCGACTCGCCGTAGAAGGCAGCAACCAGCGGCGCCGCACCCGCAAGCACGCAAGCCAGGATCGCGCTGACGGCGACATTGATCCAGAAGAGGTAGTTCACCTCCTCATGCCGGATGCCTGATTTCTGGATCGTTGCCTGGGTCAGGCCGAAATCCTGGAACAGTGCGATAAAGGCAAGCACCGGCGCGCACATCGCCACGACACCGAAATCCTGTGGCGACAACAACCGCGACAGGACGATAACCGACAGAATCTGTGTCGCGACCCGCACCGATTGCGCCATGGCCGTGACAACCGCGCCGCGCCCAACCGATTTGCGCAAGGAGCCTTCTGGCGGATCGAATGCATTGGCTTCCAAATTCAGGATTCCTGATTTTTTACGTGGATTTTCGAGCCCGAAAATCCACGACCGCCGCCGACCACAAACTACGGCAATAATTTTGCAGTGCAACAGAAAACGTGGACCGCCGCACCAAAAATGTTGCGATGCAGCAAGACCTGTACTAGCATTCCCTCGGGTGGGCCAACAGCGGTCGAGTTTTTATGCTGCATGTCTTGTACCTAGTGCACGACGTTTCCGACCCGGCGGTGCGCCGGCGGATCACGATGCTCAGGGCAGGTGGGGCCCAGGTCACCTTGGCCGGATTCCGTCGCACCGCGAATCCGATTGCGGATATCGAGGGACTGCGCCCGATCGACCTCGGCGGGACGCGTGACGGGCGATTCGGCCAACGCCTCGCGGCCGTAGCCAAAGCAGCCGTTTCGATAGGCTCGAAGCTGGGCGGAATGCCAAAGCCGGATGTCATCGTCGCGCGCAACCTGGAAATGCTGGCGCTTGCCCGCCGCGCCAGGTCAGCCTTCGGTGCATCGGTTCCGATCGTATACGAGTGCCTCGACATTCATCGGCTTGTGCTGCGCAACGATGTCCTGGGCAAGGCGCTGCGTGCCACCGAACGATTTCTGGCCAGGGATGTGAAGCTGCTGGTGACCAGTTCGCCTGCCTTCATCGCCAATTATTTCAAGCCGTTCGGCCAGGTCGCGGCACCCATCGAGCTGGTCGAAAACAAATATTTCGAGGCCGCGACGATTGTGCCCGGCGCTGCCGAGGCCGATGAGAGCCCGGTCGGCCCGCCATGGCGGATCGGCTGGTTCGGCGCGCTGCGCTGCCGCCGCTCGCTCGAGCTGCTGGCTGATTTCTCCCGCCGCATGGAGGGCCGCTTCGAGATCGTGCTGCGCGGCCGTCCGGCTTTGTCGGAATTCCCTGACTTTCACGGCTTTGTCGAAGCCGAGCCATGGCTATCGTTTCTCGGGCCCTACCGCAATCCGGAAGACATGGCGGCGATCTACAACGATGTCCATTTTTCCTGGGCGATCGATTTCTTCGAAGCGGGGCAGAACTCCGAATGGCTTCTGCCCAACCGGCTCTATGAGGGTTGCCGTTTCGGCGCGGTGCCGATCTCGATGGGCAACACCGAGACCGGGCGATTCCTCAAGCAGCAGGATATCGGCGTGCTGTTGCCGCAAGCGTCGCCCGAAGCGCTCGAAGCCGCGCTAGGCAAGATGGAGGAGCATCGCTTCGCCAGGCTGAAGGGGCGTGTTCTGGCGCGCAACCCGAGAACCTGGAGCTACGATCGCAGCGATTGCCGTGCGCTTGTCGAGCGGCTGCGCAGCCTGACGGCCGTGCCCGGTTCGTTTGCCGCCGAGGCATTGGCATAGGATGGCAGGGAATGGACAGAGGCAAGATGGACAGAGGTTGATGACGCAGACGGAAAAACCCTCATCCAGCCTGATCGTTATCCCATGCCTGAACGAAGCCGCCCATATCGGTGCGCTGCTCGATCAATTGCGGCCCGCGGCCGCCAGGCTTGGCGCCCGGATCATCGTCGTCGACGGCGGCAGCACCGACGGCACGCTTTCCATCGTAGACGACGTCATTGCCAGGGACCCACGGGTTATCCTGCTCCACAACAAGCGGCGTATCCAGAGCGCGGCGATCAATCTCGCCGTCGGTACCTTCGGCGATGGTGCCGACTATCTCATCCGCATCGATGCGCATGGCGGTTATCCCGACGATTATTGCGACCGGCTGGTCGAGGAAGCCCTGGCTACATCGGCGGATTCGGTTGTCGTTTCGATGCTCACCAGCGGCAGCGGTGCCGTGCAGAAGGCGGCGGCCGCGGCGCAGAACTCCAAGCTCGGCACCGGCGGCTCGAAGCATAGGCATCTTTCGCAGGGACAGTGGATCGATCACGGCCATCATGCACTGATGCGGATATCGGCGTTCGGTGCCGTCGGCGGCTATGACGAAACGTTCAGCCACAACGAGGACGCCGAGCTCGATTATCGCCTGCGCAAGGCCGGCTACAAGATCTGGATGAGCGGCAAGACGCAGATGGTCTACTACCCGCGTGCCTCGCTCTCAGGCCTCTATTTCCAGTATCTCGGCTACGGTCGCGGGCGTGCCAAGAATGTACTGAAGCATCGCGTCATCCCGAAGGTGAGGCAGATGGTGCCGCTGCTGGTGTTTCCGGTGGTGCTGCTGGCGGCCTTCTCCTTCGTGCACTGGCTGGCGGCGGTGCCGCTGCTGCTGTGGGCGTCGGTGTGCCTGGGCTACGGGCTGGTGACGGCTATCCGCCAGCGCAAGGCCGACGTTGCGCTGGCCGGTGTCTCGGCCATGGTCATGCATCTTGGCTGGTCGGTCGGCTTCTGGCTGCAGCTTCTCGGCCTCGGCTCGCGACGAGGAGTGGCCTGATGGCGGTGTCGGCAAAGAACCGCAGCATCGACATCGGCGTCTGCACGTTCCGCCGGCCGGAACTGGCGGACACGCTGCGCTCGCTCGACGCCATGGAGATGCCGGTGGGATTCGATGTCCGCATCGTCGTCGCCGACAATGACGACACCCCATCGGCCCGTGACCTGGTGGCGGCGCTGTCGCGGGAATTGACGGTGCCGATCCACTATCAGCACGCCCCGGCGCGCAACATCTCGATCGCCCGCAACGCCTGCCTCGATGCGAGCACCGCGGATTTCGTCGCCTTCATCGATGACGACGAGACGGCCACGACGCCATGGCTTGCCGAACTGGTCGCGATGGCGCAGCAAAGCGGTGCCGCCGCCGTGCTCGGCCCGGTCAGGGCGCGCTATCGCCCGGACGCGCCGGACTGGATGCGGCGCGGCGATTTCCATTCGACCTTGCCCGTCTGGGTGCGCGGCGAGATCCAGACCGGCTACACCTGCAACGTTCTGCTGCGGATGGGCTCGGACAGCCTGCGCGGCCGCCGCTTCAGCCTGGCGCGTGGCCAGACCGGCGGCGAGGACACCGAATTCTTCGACCAGATGCACAAGGCAGGCGGCCGCATCGCCTTCTCGCCCGAGGCGTGGGTCGAGGAGGTGGTGCCGCGCTCCAGGGCGGCATTCGATTGGCTCGGCCGCCGCCGCTTCCGCGTCGGCCAGACGCATGGCCATCTCCTGGGCAGCAGCGCCAGCGGAATCGGCCTGGCCAAGCAGGTCGGCCTGGCCTCGGCAAAGGCCATCTATTGCTTCGCCTCGGCACTTCCGGTCGTCGTCAGTCCGGTACGCAGGAACCGCAGCGTGCTGCGCGGCATTATGCATCTTGGTGTCGTCAGCGGCCTCGTCGGCATCCGCGAAATCCGCCTCTATGGCCAGCCGTCGCCACAGGAGGGAGGCAAGCGTGCAGCCTGACGTCAGCTCTATCCCCGATGTTTCCTTCGTTATTGCCGCCTACAATGCCGAGACGACCCTTGATCGGGCGATCGCCAGCGCCATCGCCCAGAAGGGTGTCAGCGTCGAAATCATCGTCGTCGACGACAAGTCGCGCGATGCGACGCTCGATGTTGCGCGGGCCTATCCCGGGGATATCGTCCGTGTCATCGCCCTGCCAAGCAATCGCGGCCCGGGCGGCGCCAGGAATGCCGGCCTCGATGCCGCCCGCGGCAGATGGATCGCGGTTCTCGATTCCGACGATGCGGTCTTTCCCGGCCGGCTCGCCAAGATGATCGCGCGTGCCGAAAGCGCGGATGCCCAGATCGCCGTCGACAATCTGCAGGTCGTTCGCGAGGACGGCGTTATCGAGGACGCGATGTTTCCGCGGCAATATCTGGAAGGCTTGCGCGAGATTTCGCTGGCCACCTACATCGCCGGCAACGTCGTCTTCGAATCCAAGTTCAACCTCGGCTACCTCAAGCCGATCTTCCAGCGCGAGTTCCTGAACGAAAACCGGCTTCGCTATGACGAGAAGCTGAGGATCGGCGAAGACTACATCCTCTTTGCCGCCGCCCTGGCCAAGGGCGGAAAATGCGTCGTCGAGCCCGATATCGGCTATGCCTACCATATTCGCAGCGTCTCCATTTCGCGCGTGCTCGAGCTTCACCACGTCGAAGCCATGCGCAGGGCGGATGCCGTGTTCGCTCAAACCCATCGGATGGATGAGGCCGCGCAGGCCGCGTTCGCGCGGCGTGGCCGCAGCCTGCGCAAGGCGGCATCGTTTCTGTCACTGGTACAGCACATCAAGGCGCGGTCCCCGCTCAAGGCGATCCGGACTGCGCTCAGCGACCCGGCGGCGGTCAGGCATATGGGCATGCCGATCGCCGTGCGGTTGCGAAGAATGGCGGCACAATTTGCCGTCGGGGCGGGGAGGTGAAGATGCAGGCACATGGAGGGAATTTTCGTGGCCTGTGAACGGATTGAAGTCGATCTCCTCAGAAGGAATTTGCGATGAAGAAAATCAGGAAGGCCGTGATACCGGTGGCGGGGCTTGGAACGCGGTTCCTGCCGGCGACCAAGTCGATGCCGAAGGAAATGCTTCCCGTCGTCGACAGGCCTGTCGTCCAATATGCGGTGGACGAGGCCTTCGAGGCGGGCATCGAGCACATCGTCTTCGTGACCGGTCGCAACAAGGCGGTGATCGAGGACTATTTCGACCTGCATCCGGAATTGATCGGCACCCTGGAGCAGACCGGCAAGAAGACCCAGCTGGAGGCGCTCGAAAGCATGCTGCCTGTGGCCGGCGCCACCAGCTTCATCCGCCAGCAATCCCCGCAAGGCCTCGGCCATGCCGTCTGGTGCGCGCGCGAGGTTATCGGCAACGAGCCCTTCGCCTTGCTGCTGCCGGACATGGTGTCCTTCGGCGGTCGCGGATGCCTCGCCGAAACCGTCGAGCTTTATGAGCGCACGGGCGGCAACGTAATCGCCGTCGAGCGTTGCGAACCCAGCGAGACCAACAAATATGGCATCGTTGGCCGTGGCGCCGAGATCGGCGGCGGTTTCGAGGTGACGGCCATGGTCGAGAAGCCGGCGCCGGCCAATGCGCCTTCGAATTTCTACATCAACGGCCGCTACATCCTGCAGCCGGAGATTTTCGCGCTCCTGGGCAATCAGCAGCGCGGCGCCGGCAACGAGATTCAACTGACGGATGCCATGGTTCGTCTGTCGAAGGATCAGCCGTTCTTCGCCCAGCCTTTTCTCGGCCGCATGTTCGACTGTGGTTCCAAGGAAGGGTTCATCCAGGCCAACATCGCCTTCGCGCTGGCGCGCGACGACATGAAGGGTCCGGTTTTCGAGATGCTTCAGGAGTTCGTCCGGTCGCATGAACGCCAGGAAGAAGCCGCATAATGCCCATCTTTCGGGAGTATCGTCAGATGGCTGGCGAAGAGGGGCCGGCAGGTTCTCTCCGTCTGGCACGACGCTTGCATTGCTCTGGCGATGCTCCCGATCTTCGAGGCGCCTGCAAGCCAAGGCATGATCCCTGAAAGTGGGTCCCGGTTTCCGGAAAAGATCATGTTGAAACAGTAAGATAGAGCCAATTGCGATCAATCGGAATAGGACCGGCTCTAGAATTGGACCGAAGATGAATTATGCCAACTTTCCTCTCGACAAGAGGATGCCATTGCCGAATTCGGACGCAGGAGACGGCGAAGACTTCATCGATATCGAGCGGCTGCTTGGCATGGCCGCACGGCAGGCCAAGGTGGTTGCCGTGTGTGCCGTCATCGGTCTCTTCCTGGGCCTGCTCTATTTGCAGACAACGCCGCCCAAATATCAGTCGATCGCCAGCGTGCTGATTGACGAGGGCTTGAACAAGATCGTCGACGACATTTCGGCGACGTCGACAACCATGCAGACCGATTCCGCCATCCTGAGCCAGATCGAGATCCTGACCTCGACGCGGCTTGCCGCCGTGGTCGTCGACAAGCTGAAGCTCGACCAGAACGACACGTTCATGAATCCGCCCCAGTCGGCGCTTGCCCAAGGCATAGGCCTCATCCGCGGCCTGATCCAGTATGTCCGCCCCAGCTCTTCCATGCCGGGTGGCGCTGACTTCAGCAAGCTCGACCCGGCCGCCCGCGATGCGCTGATCGCCACGTCGCGCCGCGACTACGCGATCCTCAAGCTGCAGAACGAGATCCGGGCGGAACGCGTCGGCCGAAGCTACGTCATCGCGCTCGGCTATCAGGCGACGGATCCGGCCTTGGCAAACGCCATCACCAAGGCCTATGCCGATGCCTATCTCGCCGATCAGCTCGATGCCAGCTTCGATGCCACCGAGCGGGCTGCGGTCTGGCTGCAGGGCCGGTTGACGGAGTTGCGCCAGAGCTCGCAGGCAGCTTCGCTCGCAGTTGAGAAATTCAGGGCCGAACATGGGCTGGCCGCCAACAGCGATGGCCAGCTGATGAGCGACAAGCAGCTTTCCGACCTCAACGCCCAGCTTATCGTGGCGCAGGCCGACACCGCACGAGCCAGCGCCCGCTACCAGCAGTACAAGGCCATCGTCGACAGCGGCTCCGAAAACGCTTTCAAGGATGCCGCCATATCGAGCGACCAGCCAAGCAGCTCGGTCATATCGGCGCTCAAGACCCGCTACCTCACGGTGGCCAAGCGGCTGCAGGACGTTGAGGCGAATTTCGGCCCCGAGCACCCGCAGGCGGTGGCTCTCTCCAAGGAGAAGGCCGACATATCGACGCAGATTTTCGGCGAGCTGAAGCAGCTGACCGAAAGCTATCGCAACGAATATGAGGTGGCGCAGGCACGCGAGACCGCGCTCAGGGCCAACGTCGCGGCCGCGCAAGGCAAGAGCTCCGTCGACAACCAGACGCAAGTCAAGCTGCGTGAACTCGATCAGCAGGCGACGGCGCTCACCACGCTCTATCAGACATTCCTGGGTCGTTACGAGGAAGCCGCGCAGCAGCAATCCTTCCCGGTCGGCAAGATCCGCATCATCTCCGACGCGTCGATGCCGATGACGGCCTCAAGCCCGCGCACCATCGTCGTGCTCGGACTTTCGCTGGTGCTTGGCCTGCTGATGGGCGCCGGCTTTGGTGGCCTGAACGAGTTCAACGAACGCTTCTTCAGGACCGGCGAGGACGTGCGCGACCGCGTCAACCTCAAATTCCTCGGCTACCTGCCGACGATCGGCGGCAAGCTCGGCAAGGAAGAAAAGCCGGGCGAGACCCAGGTGGACGCCAAGACCACCCAATCGCTGTCTTCAGCCGAAAAGCGGGCGCGCATGCGGGTCAGCATCGATTCTCCAGCCTCGATGTTCTCCGAAACGCTGCGCAGCGCCAAGATCGCCTTCGACGTCGTGATGGAAGGGCAAGGCAGCCGCGTCATCGGCATCATCTCGGTGCTTCCCGGCGAGGGCAAGTCGACGGTCGCGGCAAATCTCGCCGGCTTGCTTGCCGCCAATGGCTCCAAGACGCTGCTGATCGACGGCGACTTGCGCAATCCCGGCCTCAGCCGAGGCCTTGGCATGGAAACCGAGCAGGGCTTGATGGAAGCGGTGGTCGGCGGCCAGACCTGGCAGTCCGTCGGCAAGATCGACAGGCAGACGAAGCTGGCGATCATCCCGGCGGTGCTGCGCGGTCACTTCTCGCATACCAGCGAACTTCTCTCCTCGGCCGGCATGCGGCGCTTCATCGAGAACGCCAAGGAGACGTTCGAATACATCGTCGTCGATCTGCCGCCGCTCGGACCGGTGGTCGACGCCAAGGCCTTCGCGCCATTGGTCGACGGTTTTGTACTGGTCACCGAGTGGGGGCGCACCCCGCGCGCGATGGTCAGGTCGATGCTGGAATCCGAACCCTATGTCGCCAACAAGATCGTCGGCGCGGTGCTGAACAAGGTCGATTTGAAGAAACTGGCCAAATACGGCTCGTTCGGCGGTTCGGAAAAATTCTTCGATAAATATTCGAGCTACTATCTGGAAAAGTCGGAAGTGCGCGGCAAGGCGCCGGTCTGACGTCGACCGTTGCGCGAGTGGGTCCACTCTGAAGTGTATCGATCTTCAGGCCAGCACACCTGAATATCGTTGCGCGTCAGGAGAAGATCAGCCTGCCTTGCTTGTCGGCGATCCTGACGGCGGTCAGGCGTCCGCTCTGGAAGGCGGCCGTGTCGATGCCGAGCCGGCGCCCTTCGAGCTTCGGGACATCCACCGGCGTATGCCCGTGCACCACCCAGCGGTCGAGCAGGTGCGTTGCCTCGAAGAAGTCCGAACGGATGTTGATCAGGTCATGGTCGGTTTGCGCCGCAAGGTCGACGCCGGGCCTGATGCCGGCGTGTACAAACACGAACTTCCGCGAACGGACCATGATCGGCAGCCCGCGCAGGAAGCTGACGTGATCGTCCGGAATGATCTCCCTTATGCGCCGGTCGATCTGCGCGCTGCTCCCGTAGAGGCTGGTGAGGCGCGCCGGATCGATGCCATAGGAAAACAGGGTTTGCAGGCCGCCCGTCGCCAGCCAGGGTTCGCGGGACAGATTTCCGTCGAGATAGTTCAGCATTGCCACTTCGTGGTTGCCCGCAAGACAAATGCGCTGAAATCCTTTCGGCGGCGGCGCCAGGAGGTGATCGAGCACCCGCGCCGACTGAAACCCCCGGTCGATGTAGTCGCCAAGCATGACGATGATCTTGCGGCTCTGGAAGCGCAGCGAATCGAGCAGGATCTTCTGCTCCAGCGCGCGGAGTTCCTTGTAGCAGCCATGCACGTCGCCGATCGCATAGACGACGGCGTCCTGCATGTCGATATCGAGGCGCGGACGCGCCGCGATGCGGGGTTTTCGCTGGAACAGGGTCACGTGCCGGGCGTCTCGAGGCAAGCTCTCATGCCGAAGGCATAAGTGCCTGTTATCATGCCCGAAACGAAGAATTCCGCAATCGTGGAAAATGTAGCTGCGCCGGGTCGGCACCGCCAATGCATGTCGCTCGGAAGTGAGCTCCGTTTTGGGAGAGCGATCCGTGGAACAAAGGCCTGGAGTGGGCCTGAATCCGCTCAAGCGCGACATGCTTTAGGTCGGCGGCCGGGCCGGTCTGCCGGACCGTCGTCAGGCTGCCTTGAGCCGATAACGGAAAACGGTATGGTCGAGCAGCAGCCGGATGCGTGGTTCGGCCTCGGTCGCCACTAGCCAGCTTGCCGCGATCATCGTCGCGCCGACGACCGCCATCGAGAACAGATGCGGCAGACCGGCGCGGACCAGGATGCCGAGCAGGGCCGCGCCGACGACATCGTGCAGCAGGTAGAGCGGATAGGTCATCAGCCCGATCCGGCGCCAGCCGCTCCAGGAGAGGTCGAGCCGCAGCGACCACGCCATCAGCGCGATGCCTATGAGGAAGATGAGGATCGGCGGGGCGAAGGGCATATCACGCCCGACCTTCAGGATATGAACGTCGACCGAACTGGCGATCTGCAGCACACCACCGGCCAGGAACAGGGCGCAGAAGGCTAGGCGGGCGGCTGTCACCGCCTTGAAGCGCATCAGCCACAGCATGACGCCGGTGGCGAAGAACACGCCGTGATGCACCAGAAGCAGGTCGAGCGTGCGTGTTTCGGCAAGGTCGGCCCAGTCGAGCGGGTAGTAGAGGCACCAGAACAGCGCGCTGACCAGGCCGATGGCGAGCGCCACAATTTCCATTAGATGGAAGCGGCCGAGCCGCAGCAAGGTCCAGACGACGGCATAGAAGGCGATCTCGATGCCGAGCGTCCAGTAGACGCTGTCCACCCATGGCGCGTAAGGGGCGAACAGGCCGGTGCGGACGAGCCTGACGACGGCATCGGTCGGCCAGCTGAGGCCGACGATCAAAAGCACCGCCGCAGTGACCGGCGCACAGATCCACACGGCCGGCGCCAGCCGTTTCACCCTGGCTTCGAAAAACCGCAGGGGTGTCGACCTTTCGGCGCTGAAGGCGATGACGAAGCCGCTGATGACGAAGAAGATCTGGACGCCGACCCAGCCGGATTCGACCCAGGCGCCTATTGCCGGCTGCGGGGGAACGCCGCCCGTGGCGCGCGCCGAAACACCGTCAGGATACGCCCACACCCAGAAGCCATAGTGGTAGACCATGACCATGACGGCGGCGAGAAAGCGCAGGATGTCGACGCCGCCAAATGTAATCTTCTGCTGAGCCATGCGACCTTTGTCGATGGCCCCCCGCGAACGACTTTAGGGTGCATTGCTGCGTCGCACAATAAAAGTATTGCTTGCCGATCGAAAAGGTCGTCCGCGGCCCACCTTCAGTGGCTCAAAGGCCGATCCCACGTTCCTTCAGCGCCGCAGTGATCTCGTCGAGGATGACCGGATCGTCGATGGTTGCCGGCATGGCCCATTCCTCCTTGTCGGCGATCTTCTGCATGGTGCCGCGCAGGATCTTGCCCGATCGCGTCTTGGGCAGGCGCTTGATCGTCACCACCGTCTTGAAGGCGGCGACCGGGCCGATGCGTTCGCGCACCAGGCCGACCACCTCGTTCTCGATGGAGCCGATATCGCGGGTCACACCCGCATTCAGCACCACGAAGCCCAGCGGAACCTGGCCCTTCATGGCGTCGGCAATGCCGATGACCGCGCATTCGGCGACATCGGGATGGGCCGAAAGCACCTCTTCCATGGCGCCGGTCGACAGCCGGTGGCCGGCGACATTGATGATGTCATCGGTGCGGGCCATGACGTAGAGATAGCCGTCCTCGTCGACCATGCCGGCATCCGCCGTCTTGTAGAAGCCGGGGAACTGGTCGAGATAGGCCTGGCGGAACCGTTGATCGGCATTCCACAGCGTTGGCAGGCAGCCGGCCGGCAGCGGCAGTTTGATCACCACATTGCCCAGCGTGCCGCGCTGCACCTCATGGCCAGCATCGTCGAGAACGCGGATGTCGTAGCCGGGCATCGGCACGCCGGGCGAGCCGTATTTCACCGGCAGCAGGCCAAGGCCGGCGGGATTGATCGTCATCGGCGAGCCGGTCTCTGTCTGCCACCAATGGTCGACCACAGGCACATTCAGCTTCTGCTCCGCCCATTTGATGGTTTCCGGGTCGGCGCGCTCGCCGGCAAGAAACAGCGTGCGGAACTTCGAGAGGTCGTGTTTGGCAATGAACTCGCCCTTCGGGTCCTGCCCCTTGATGGCGCGGAATGCGGTCGGCGCGGTGAACAGCGCGACCACGCCATGCTCCGCTATCACCCGCCAGTAGGTGCCGGCATCGGGCGTGCCGACAGGCTTGCCCTCGAACAGGATGCTGGTGCAGCCATGCAGCAGCGGTCCGTAGACGATGTAGGAATGGCCGACCACCCAGCCGACATCGGATGCCGCCCAGAACACCTCGCCCGGCTTGACGCCGAACTCGTTTTCCATCGTCCATTTCAGTGCGACCATATGGCCGCCATTGTCGCGCACGATGCCCTTGGGCTGCCCGGTCGTGCCCGATGTGTAGATGATGTAGAGCGGATCGGTGGCAAGCACCGGCACGCAGTCGACATTGGCGCCCGCTGCCCGTTCGCGGGCGACCGCATCGGCGTAGTCGATGTCGAAATGCTCCTTCAACTCGCATCGCAACTGGTCGCGCTGCAGGATCAGGCAGGCGTCCGGCTTGTGGCGGGAGATCTCGATCGCCTTGTCGAGCAACGGCTTGTAGGCAACGACGCGGCCTGGCTCCAGGCCACAGGATGCCGAAATGATCAGCTTCGGCCTGGCATCGTCGATGCGGGTGGCAAGCTCATGCGAGGCGAAGCCACCGAAGACCACCGAATGCACCGCGCCGATGCGGGCGCAGGCGAGCATGGCGATGGCCGCCTCGGCCACCATCGGCATGTAGATGATGACGCGGTCACCCTTGCCGATGCCGCGGTTCTTCAGCACCGAGGTCAGCGCGACGACCTCGCGCTTCAGCTCGGCATAAGTGAACTTTTTCACGGTTCCGGCAATCGCACTGTCATGGATCAGCGCGATCTGGTCGGCGCGGCCGCCGGCGACGTGGCGGTCGATGGCATTGTAGCAGGTGTTGCAGGTGGCGCCGGTGAACCAGCGGCCATAGACACCGGCATTGGCGTCGAACACCTTGTCCCAGGGCGAATACCAGTCGATGGCGCCGGCCGCATCCGCCCAGAATTGTTCCGGATCGCGTTTCCAGCCTTCATAGACCTCGTGATAGCGTGAAGCCATCCATACCTCCCCGGGAAATGTTTTTCTTCCTTCCAGATAGCGCGCTCTACCCTTGGCCGCAAATCCACGCCATTGTGACGACGGCATCGACCTGGCGCTTGGGGGCAAGCAGCTATGAACTGCGAGACGGGACTGGGGTGGTGATGTCTGCTGCTGTTCGGATCATCGGGCGCTTTTCGCTATCGTCGGTCATGGGCGCCGTACTTGCTATGTCCACCGGAACCGCTGAAGCCGGCGATGCCGCGGCACGGCACATCATCGGCTTTTCGCCGGATGGCGCTTATTTCGCCTTCGAGCAATATGGAACGCTCGACGCCGGCGCCTCGGACTCCGGCTGGTCTGAGATCGACATCATCGATACCCGTACGGATCAGTTCGTTGGCGGTAAGCCGATCCTCGTCGTCGATGAGACGGAGGAGGCGACACTGACGCTGGAGCAGGCGAGGGCGCAGGCCGCCGCTCAGGCGGCGCCCATTCTCGCCCATTATGCAATCACATCCCCAGCCGAGCAGACAGCGTCCGACAAATTCACCTTTCCGGGTGAAATGGTTGCCTACAACGACATCTCCCGCCTCGAACAGGTGTCGCAGAAATGGCTGTCGCCGCTCCATGGCGAAACGGGCGTTTCGACCATCCAGCTCGACGAGATCCTGGCAGCCAGCACGAGCGATTGTTCGGCGAGTTTCGCAACGACGGAGCAGCGCGACACATCTGGCAAGGCACTCGGCTTCCGGCTGACGCTGCAAGGGCAGGACGGCAAGCCGTTCAAGATCCTGCACGAGGACAAGACCGTGCCGGGCTCAAGAAACTGCCCGACCTCCTACAGCCTGTCGGAATCCTACGAACTTACCCCGGCCGGCAAGCCGGCGGTGATCGTTGTGCTGGTGCAGCGTTTCAGCCAGGGTTTCGAGGGGCGCGATCGCCGCTTCCTCGCAGTGACCGGGCAGCCACGCTGAGAGGTCACGCCCAAGCGCCGGCAGCCGCTCTGTCTCAAGGTTGTTTCTAGATCGGCAGGGCCACAAGCATGAGGCCAATGCCGCCAGCGATCAAAATGGCTGTCGCCAGCGCTTTTCTGTGACGTTCGAAGCTCGTCGGAGCTCGCTCCCAATTGTAACGCATACGCTATCTCCCCAATACCCAGGCAGGTTTTACCTTACTTAGGGGAAGAAATGCAACGTCCGCTGCCGGCAGCCCGCTGTTTGTCACGTTTCATCGATGACTATTTCTGGGCCGAATGCGGCCGGGAAGACGCAACCGAGCAGGTTCTAACGCGACTGGCGCGGAAAATCTGTCAGCAAGGCCGTTGGTCCGTGCACCGGGCTCCCGTGATCGGCTGATAGACAGCGCTCCACCTCCGCGCTATCTGATTTCCGGGATGAGCATGGCTTGGAGGGGGCGTGGTGGAAATAGTCTCTGGAACCGTTCTGCGGCTGGCCGAGGATGCCTCGGTGCAGCATGTGGGCGATGGCGCAGTCGTGCTTTTGGCGCGCAGCGGCCAGCTCTATACATGCAACGGCACGACCGAAGCCTTTCTCGACAAGGTGGACGGCGCGCGCAACCTCGACCAGATCGTCGACCTGCTTTGCGAGGAGTTCGAGGTCGACAAGGGGACGCTCGATCAGGACATGGCGGCACTGGCCACGGATCTGATCTCGGAAGGTATCCTCGCCGCGCCAGGTGCTTGATGGCTGACGGCCCGCTCCTGCGCGCTCTTTTTCGCTGCCATCTCTGGGCGAGCGCGCGGCTGATGCCGGTCCTTGTCACCAACCGGAGCTTCGAGGAGGTGCTCAGATGGGCGCCGCTCGCCTCGTCGACGCCCTATCGCGGTCTGCCGTCCGCCTACATCGTCGCGAGCGTCAACCGCACGGTCCGCCATCCCTGGCTGATGCGTGACCGCAGGTGCTTGAGGGAAGGTCTGCTCGGTCATCGTTTCCTGCGACTAGCCGGCTTCGATCCGGACCTGCGCTTCGGCGTCGAACCGCAGTCGATGCAAGCGCAGCGTCTATCGGCGCATTGCTGGGTCTGCCTCGACGGCAAGCCGGTGGTCAGCGACAAGCTTCCCGGCATGGTCGAGATCTATCGTCATCATGCCGATGCCGTAAAGGCGCGTCCCGCTTGACCAGACCTTCAGCCTGCTATGGCCTCAACGGCCTGATCCTTGGCATATCGGCCGAGCGCTCCGAGCTGTGGCAGGATTTCGACCGGATGCTGGGCAGCCTGCGCATAGGGGAACCCGTCGCGCCGGACTTTCGTCTTGAGATCACCGAAACAGACACGCTGGACGAGACACCCAATGGATCCCTGGTCTTCGATGGCGAGGTGCCGGAGGATGGTCCCTGCCGGATGATCGAGGATGGCGGCATTGTCCATCTGATCTTTCCCGGGCGCCAAATCGTTGCGATCAATGGTGGGGAAGGTTGGGCCGAACTCCGGATTAGCACCGGTACGAAAGCCGCCTGGACGCCGTCGATGTTGGTTCTGGATGCCGCGCTCGACGCCGGTGGCCAGCATATGCTGCATACGGCCGGGCTGACCTTGCCTGACCGCGATGCGGTGGTGCTGATCCACGCCCCGAGCGGCACCGGCAAGACCACGACGTCGCTGGCGCTGGCAACACAGGGCTTTGGCCTCTGCTCCGACGACGCCATGATCCTGAATGTCGCTTCGGGCAAGGTCGTGGCATGGGGCTTGCCGCGCGCCGTCAAAATCCACCAGAAGACTGCCGAAATGATCCCGCAGGTGGCGCCATGCCTTGGCCAGACCTGGGATCGCAACGGCGAACAGCCGGTCTCGTTAGAACGGTTGGGGGCTATCATCCGGGTGGAAAACGCATCCGCCCGGCCGGTGGCGGCGCTTCTGCACCTGGCGCGTTCCGCCGACGGCCAGACCCGGCTCGTCGCCATGGCCAGGACCGACGCGATGGTGACACTGGCAGTCGACAATGTCCGCACCGGCATGACCGGGCTGCTGCCGATGCAGAAGCGCAGGTTGGCGACCATCGCCGGGCTGGTCAATGCGGTGCCGACCTTCCAGCTCGAAGTAGGCGCGCGCCCCGCTGACGCGGCGGCGCTGATCCGCGGCACCCTGGATTGACGTCAAGTCAGGCTACTTGCGGCCTGGCCTTGGCCAATCTCTGGATCCACCGGAAGGCGTCGCGGCGCAGGCGCGAGCCCAGTCTGTCCCTGGAATTGACGCCAAGCAGCGTATTCGTTGTGATCAGCCGCCTGGCCAGCCGTATGGAGAGATCGGGCTTGATGCGGCCGGCGAGTTCGAGCGCGCGGCTCTCGTCGAACAGCTGGCCGGTCACATTGAGCACGATTGCCAACTCCAGTTCGATGCCGGTCATACGGGCAGCGTCGAACAGGCGTGCTTCCGCTTCGGGTGATTGCAGCGCCCGCACCCCTTGCAGCACGTCCACGCAAAGCTGCAATCGGTGGAATTTGTGGCCGCCCGCGGCGTGCACGATGGCGATCGTTAGAAGAGCCGCCGGCGTGTCCGTGGCTTCGCCGTCGATGGCGCGCAATTCAGGGAAACCCAGCGACAGGCGCCGCCGCATGCCGGTGTCATGCACGAGGTCGCCATGCAGTTCGACCAGCAGGCTGGAATTCTCTTTTTCCAGCCATTTGAATTCCTGCAATTCGTAGGATTCGGCCTCGTTGCTGCCAAGCTCGAAGCCGCATGCCGCGATCACCTGGTTTGCCCTGGCCAGATTGGCGGGTTCGACCAGGATGTCGATGTCGGTGAAGGGCCTGTCGGCGACGTTGCGGTAGAGCTTTCGCGCGAAGACGGGTCCCTTGACGATCCGCGCCGGAATATTGTCCGCCGCCAGTCCCTTCATGATGCGGTCCCCATGATACTTCAACAGCATCGACTGGCCGGTGGCGATCGTTGCCTTCTGGCGCAGATCCTCCAGCTTGCCGTGCAGGTCGGCATCCGCTGGCAGCCGCGCGTCCCCGCTGAGCTTGCGCAACATGATCGGCAGCACGCCGTGAAACTCGGCATTGTCGAGCAGCGCCGTCAGCGTCTTTGCCGACAAATCTTCGCCGCCTGCCGCCGCCTCGGGGTCAGCGAAGCGCAGCAAGAGTCTTTCTTCGGCGGAAGTAAGCGGTGGCAGCATCAACCCAGCTAGCATTGCGAGCAAGTCAGGAATGGTTGCAGAAAAGCCTAATGTAAGCCAGCTTTTACATGCCCCAGCGCAGCGCCGCAGTGTGTACCGGCGCGTCCCAGAATGCGGTCGTCTCGTCGTCGAGCATGGTCAGCGTGATCGAGCAGCCGGCCATATCGAGCGAGGTGACGTAGGAGCCGACCAGCGAACGGGTCACCGTCACGCCATGCTTCTCGAAGATTAGCCGTGCGCTGTTGTACATCAGATAGAGTTCCATCAGCGGCGTGCCGCCGAAGCCGTTGACGAACAGCAGCGCCGGGCCTTTCGCTTTGTCGCCGAGATCGCCGAGGATCGCGGCGCAAATCTCCTGCGCGATCGCATCGGCGCTTTTCAGCGCATCGCGCCGGCGGCCGGGCTCGCCATGGATGCCGACGCCGAACTCCATCTCGCCGTCGCCGATATCGAAAGTCGGCTTGCCCGCCGCCGGCACGGTGCAACTGGTCAGCGCCACGCCCATCGAGCGGGTAGCAGCGTTGACGCGGTCGCCAAGCGCCTTCAGCGACGCCAGAGCCAGGCCGTGTTCGGCCGCCGCGCCGACGATCTTCTCCACCACCAGCGTGCCGGCGACGCCACGCCGGCCCGTCGTATAGGAAGAATTCTCGACCGCGACATCGTCATTGGTCACGATCTGCTGGACGCCTTCCGACATTTCGGCCGCCATCTCGAAATTCATGACGTCGCCCTCATAGTTCTTGACGATGAACAGGCAGCCGGCGCCGGTGTCGACGGCCTCTGCCGCCGCCAGCATCTGGTCCGGTGTCGGCGAGGTGAATACCTGGCCGGGGCAGGCGGCGTCCAGCATGCCGTGACCGACAAAGCCGCTATGCAGCGGCTCGTGACCGGAACCGCCGCCGGAGATCAGCGCCACCTTGCCCGGCCGCAAGGTCTTTCGGCGGATGAATTTGTGCTCGTCGCCGAGCACGAGGATGTCGGCATGGGCGGCGACGAAGCCGTCGAGGCTTTCGGTCAGCACCGTGTCCACCGAATTGATAAACTTCTTCACGGCCGTCTCCTCCCGAAATAGGCCAGATAGCAAGTGATCAGCCACTCTTGCCGGTGATGCTGGTGATCTTTTGGATAAAATCGTTCACCGCCTTATCGAGCGCGGCGTTCTGCTTGTCGTCGCCGAAATCCGGCACGATCAGCGAGACATGCCGCGTCTTGCGCATGCCTGATGCGATCGACATCTTGCCTGGATGCGCCTGGTGATAGGCGGCGAGAAACTGGTCGCGCTCGGCCGGGCTGAAATGGCAGACGGAAAATATAGCCGGCAAATGTTTTGACGGAATCGGGATCGAATAGGCAGGACTGGAAATCTGCGTGACGAAGCTGCGGTGCTTGCCGAGCGCATCGGCCAGGCGCTGGCGCATACCGGACGGGCGCTGGTCGATAACCTGCGACAGGATCGTCTTGTAGGCGCGGATCGCCTCTTCGGAACCGGGTTCGGGTGTCCTGTCGACCATGCCGGCCGCGCCTAGACAGAAACGTCCGCGATGGCCGCCTTGGCCATGGCGAGTTGCGCCGGCGCGACGGAAAGATCGCGCAGGCCGGCCTCGATCAGTGACGGGATCGAGGCTGGATCGCCGGCTGCATCGCCGCACAGGCTGACCGGGATCTCTTCCCGCTGGCCAAACGCGGTCACGGCAGCGATCAGCCGCAGCACGGCCGGATGACGGACCGAATTGAGATGCGCCACGGCAGCGTTGTCGCGGGCGGCCGCCATGACATACTGGGTGAGATCATTGGAGCCGATCGAGAAGAAGGCGGCATCGGTAAAGGCTTCCGGTACGATCGCCACCGACGGCACTTCGACCATGATGCCGAGCGGCGGCATGTTGTGTGCGACGCCGCGTGCGGCAAGTGCAGTCTGCTCTTCGGCGAACATCGCCGCTGCCTGTCGGTATTCCTCCACAATGGCGATCATAGGGAACATCACTTTCAGGCTGCCATGGACAGCGGCGCGCAGCAGCGCCCGGATCTGTACACGAAACACCTCGGGTCTTGCCAGCGACAGCCTGATCCCGCGCAGGCCGAGAAACGGATTGCTCTCCTCGATCGTAAAGCCGGGCACCGGCTTGTCGCCGCCGGCGTCAACGGTGCGGATCGTCACCGGTTTTTCACCGGCCCACTCCAGCACCTTGCGATAGGCGCGATACTGCGTCTCCTCATCCGGCAGCGTCTTGCCGAACAGGAATTCGGTGCGCATCAACCCGACTCCGTCGCAGGTCGTAATGTCGATGAGGTCGACATCGGACGGGTCGGCGATGTTGACCTGCACGCGCACCGCCGTGCCGGCCTTGGTCACCGCCGGTCGCGCCAGGAACGTCCCGGCCCGGTCGCTGCGCGCCCGGAATGATGAGGACGATTGGCGAAAAGCAGCGATTTCAGTCTTGGAGGGTGACAACACAATGCCGCCATGTTCGGCGTCGAGCAGCGCTGTGCCGGTTAGACGAGCCAGCGAAGTGCCCAACCCGACAACCATCGGCACGCCGCGTGAACGCGCCAGCATGGCGACGTGGCTGGCGGTGCTGCCCGCCTTCAGTGCGATGCCGCCGCCGCTGCTCCAGTCGGTTTCGAGAAAACGCGTCGGCGCGATATCCCAGCCGTAGAGGATGGCGCCGGTTGGCGCCTGGACGTCGCCATCCTCGGACAGCGCCCGCAGCACCTGGTCCCTGATATCGCGTATGTCGGCGGCCCGTGCGCGGAAATAATCCTGGTCTGAAGCGTCGTAGCCGGCAATCTCGGTATCAAGCGCTTGCCGCCAGGCTTTGTCGGCTGGCAGGCCGGTGCGGATCGCGGCAAAGGCCGGGCTGCTCAGCGCATCGTCTTGCAGCATGGCGATCTGAAACTCGAGAATGTCGGCGGCATCGCCCTCGGCCATCTCGCTCAATGCCGTGAGACGGCTTGTCGCGACGGCGATTGCGGCTTCGAGCGCGGCCTTCTCGTCGTCGGCTGTTTCTTTGCCGACATAGGATACGACAGTCTGGTCGAGGTCGAACAGTGGCCCCTCGGCATAGCCGGCCGAGGCCGAAATGCCTTGCAGTCTAAGCGGTTCGGACATGGTCCGCGCCTTCGTCGAAATCGCGCCGCACCAGTTCGACCAACGCGTCGACGGCATCATTGGCGCCGTCACCGCTGGCCCTGATGTGCAGCACGGTGCCCTTCGGCGCCTTGGCCGCCATCACCTTGACGATGCTCTTGGCGTCGAACCATGGCCCGTTGGCGGCGAGCGCGATCTCCACCTCGGCGGCAAAACTCTTGGCCAGCTTGGTGAACTTCACCGAAGGACGCGCGTGCAGACCCACCTCGTGGGTGATCACAACGGTCGCTTCGGCGGATGCGGACATGTCTTTCAAAATTCCCGTTCGTTCACGACGGCGACAATTCATGTGCCGTCGCCACCACTTCCCGCAGCGAGGCGCCGCCGGAGGCCTCGGTCGCTGCCATCACCGCGCCTTCGACGATCGGCGCGTTGCAGACGATGATCTTGTGCGACCGTGGCTCGCCGATCATCTCCACCGCCATTTCCGAGTTGGTCTCGGCGCCGCCGAGATCGACCAGGATGGCGACACCGGCTTCCGACCAGGCCTTGTCGATGGCGCCCATGATCGCCTCGACATTGGTGCCGAGCCCGCCATGGCCGTTTCCGCCGCACCATGCAAGCGGCACTTCGTCGCCCACCATCTGCCGCACCATGTCGGCCGTGCCCTCGGCAACCAGCGGCGAATGCGAGACGATGACGATGCCGACATTGCTCATGCGCTTTCCCCGAGGCTGTGCGCCACTGTGCGCACCAGCAGCGCGGTTGAGCGCGCGCCGGCGTCCATATGACCGATCGATCGGTCGCCCAGGAACGAGGCGCGGCCACGCAAGGCTTTCATAGGCACGGTCGCGTCGGCCGCGGCGTCGGCGATATCGGCGATTTCAAGAGCTGTCTTTCCCTGCAGCAGCGCGTCATGCACCGGCTGCAGCACGTCGAGCATGGTTTTTTGTCCGATCTGCGATTTGCCGCGTGCTGCCACAGCTTCGATCGCCTTGCCGAACGCCGCCGTCAGATTGGCGCGATCGGGTTTCGCCGAAATCTCCTTGCCGAGTGCCAGGAACAGGGTGCCGAACAGCGGGCCGGAGGCGCCGCCGACCGTCATCACCAGCTTGGTGCCGATCGCCTTCAGGGCATCGGGCAGCGGTTTGGCCGAAAATGCTTCGACTTCGGCGCGCACGGCCTCGAAGCCGCGCTTCATGTTCAGCCCGTGGTCGCCGTCGCCGATCGCCTGGTCGAGCGCCGTCAATTCCTCGGCGTTCGCGGCGATCGTATCCGCGGCGGCCGCGATCAGCCGGGCAAGGTTCAACGCCGCCATGTCACCCGCATTCCCGGTTTCCATCTTGCCGGCAGTATCGAAAGAACGGTCATTCGACAACTGGAGCATACGTCAGGCCGCTTCATGCAATGCCGCGGCCGCCGCGAAGACTTCGGCCACCGCGTGAGCGCCGGGGTCGACCACACCTCGCAGCTTGCTGCCGACATAGGCCGACCGCCCGGCTTTTGCCTTGTCCATGGCGGCCGTGGCCTCGGCACCATGGCGGGCTGCTGTTGCCGCCTCCTCAAGGCCGTTCGCGTCGAGCGCTTTGAGCGCCGGCTCAAGCGCATCGACCATGGTTCTATCGCCAATTCTGGCGCCGCCGTAAAAGGTCATCCGTTCAAGGCCGGCAAGCAGCGCTCTGGGCAGGCTCGCGCCGCCGCCCAGAGCCTGCGCCGCCGCCGTGAAGAAGATCGACAGGAGCACGCCGCTGGAGCCGCCCATCGACGCGCTCAGAATGTCGCCTATCGCGCCAAGGGTGGCTGCAGGCTCGGCAAGCGGCAGCGTGTCGAGCCGCTCGAGAACACTGCGCGCGCCGGTCGCCACCGTCGAACCGGTGTCGCCGTCGCCTGTTTTGGCGTCCAGTCCGTTCAAAGTCGCTTCGAGCGCGATCAGCCTTTCGCAGGTGGTAACGAGAAGAGACCGGGTCCGCGCATTCTGGCTGGGCTTGCGTGCCACGCTCTGTCCGGCTGCTTTCGCCATAGGCACGACGGCAGGCGGCACAACGGGCTTTGCCGGTATCCAAGCATGCGCGCCGACCGGCGCCTGCAAGGCGGTTTCGCGCGCCGCATCCAGCCGGATCAGCGACAGCGAGAAGCCGTTCATGTTGAGCGCCGTCATCAGCGGACCGGGGCCGACCGTCAGCTTGATGGTTTTGGCCAACGGCGAGGCAAGCACCGCATTGGCGATAACGGACATTTCGAGCGGCGGCACCGAACCGAGATTGTTGATCAGCAAGGCGTAGGTGGCCTTGGGATCAAGCCGTGCCGCGAGGCGCTCCGCCATGATCGCAACCAGCCTGTCGGCGCTCTGCACCGCAATCCGCTCGACGCCCGGCTCGCCGTGAATGCCAAGGCCGAGTTCGCCATCGTTCTCGCCAAATCTGTCTTCGTGCGGCTGGCCCGGGATCGAGCAGGACGACAGCGACATGCCGAGCGAAACGATGTCCTTGGCCGCCGCCCGCGCCGCTGCCGCGATTTCAGCCAGATCGTGGCCGGCTTCCGACAGGTGGCCTGATATCTTGTGCACGAACAAGGTGCCGGCAACGCCGCGCGGCTGGGTGATGTCAGGCAAAGCGATATCGTCGGCGACAATGACCATCTCGACACGAAACCCTTCGGCGCGCGCCTTCTCTGCCGCCAGGCCGAAATTGAGACGGTCGCCGGTGTAGTTCTTGACGATCAGCAGGCAGCCGGCCGGGCCGGTGACCGCGCGAATGGCCGCCAGCACCGCTTCGACGCTTGGCGAGGCAAAGATCTCGCCCGAAACCGCCGCCGTCAGCATGCCCCTGCCGACGAAGCCGGCATGTGAAGGCTCGTGCCCGGCCCCGCCGCCGGAGACGACACTGACTTTCGTCTTGTGCCAGTCGGCGCGCAGGACGACCTTGATCTCGGGATAGCCGTCGAGGCGCGCGAGATCGATTGATCCGGTGGTCCTTAACAGGCCGTCGAGCGCCTCGGTGACGATCGTTTCCCTGCGGTTGAAAAAGTGCTTCATCGAATTCGTCCCGTACTCGAAAAATCAAAACCGGTGCTGAATCACCGAAAACCGCTCACATCAATCGCTGTCCATCGGCGCCGAAATACAGCGGCGCCCGGTAGCGGATCACCACTTTGTCGCCCTGCGCCAGATCCGTGTCGGGATCGGTCAGCGTCACCAGTTTCTTGGTGCCTACCGTCACATGCAAATGGTTCTGGTCACCGAGATGCTCGACCCAGTCGACAACGCCGTCAGCATGGCCATTCGCGGCCTTCGCGATCGTCAGATGCTCGGTGCGCGCGCCGATCGTCTTGGTGCCGGCCGGTGCGCCGCCGTCAGGCAGCAGCTCGGTCGGCAGAAGATTGATCGCCGGCTGGCCGAGCCTCGCCGCGACATGCAGGTTTGCCGGCTCTGAATAGATGGTGCGCGGCGAGCCGATCTGCACCAGCACGCCCTCGGTGAGGATGCCGATGCGGTCTGCCATCGTCATCGCCTCGATCTGGTCGTGGGTGACGTAGAGCATGGTGGCGCCGAGCTCGGTCTGGATGCGCTTCAGCTCGAGCCGCAGATCCGCCCGCAGCTTGGCGTCGAGCGATGACAGCGGCTCGTCCATCAGATAGATCGAAGGCTTGCGCACCAGCGCGCGGCCGATGGCGACGCGCTGCATTTCGCCGCCCGAAAGCTTGGTCGAGCGGTTGGCGAGCTTGTGATGGATGCGTACCATCTTCGCCACCTCCTCGACCCGGCGGCGGATCTGGTCTTCCGGCATTTTCCGCGCCGGCGAGCGCAGCGGAAAGGCGAGATTGTCGAACACCGACAGATGCGGATAGAGCGAATATTGCTGGAAGACGAAGGCGGTGTCGCGCTCGGCCGGCGACAGCGTCGTGGCATTGTGTCCACCGATCTCGATCGTGCCGCTGTCCGGCCGTTCCAACCCGGCGATGAGCCGCAGCGTCGTCGTCTTGCCGGCCCCGGTTGGCCCGAGCAGCACGACGAATTCACCATCTGCTATGTGCAGGTCGAGGCCGTCGACGGCGACATGGTCGCCGAAACTCTTGGTCACGTTCTTGATGTGCACCTCAGCCATGCTGGGCCCTCCGTTCCGAGGCGACATCGTGGATCGCGGTTCTCACCGCGCGGCCCGATCCCTTCTCGAACAGCGACAGCCGCGCGCTGCTCAGCGTCAGGCCGACATGGTCGCCGGTGGCGAGCCTGATTTCGGCCGGTACGCGTGCCTTGATGATGCCATCCGCCGTCTCCACCGCGACGATCTGCGTGGTGCCGAGATATTCGGTGCCGTAGATGGCGCCGCGCAATTTTGAGGCGTCGTCGAAGCGGATGTGTTCAGGGCGGATGCCGAGCGCCATGTCGCCAGGTGCGATGTCCTCGCGCACCTCCGGCACCGCGACCTTCGCGCCTTGCACGATGATCTCCCTGGCGCCCTTGGCGAGCCCGCCGCCAAATCCCAAAAAGTTCATCGGTGGCGAGCCGATGAAGTCGGCGACGAACATGGTCGCCGGGCGGTCATAGATTTCGCGCGGGCTTCCGAACTGCTCGATGACGCCATGGTTCATCACCGCGATCTTGTCGGCCATCGACATCGCTTCCATCTGGTCGTGCGTGACATAGACCGTCGTGGCATGGATGCGGTTGTGCAGTTCGCGCAGCTCGTGGACCATCAAATCGCGGAATTCGGTGTCAAGGGTTCCCAGCGGCTCATCCATCAGGAAGCATTTTGGCCGCCGCACGATGGCGCGGCCGAGCGCGACGCGCTGGCGGTCGCCGCCGGCAAGTCCGGAGACGGATTTGTTGAGCAGATGGTCGATGCGCAGCAGCTTCGCCGTTTCCTCGACCCGCGTGCGGATTTCGGCCGAAGGCATGCCTTGCGCCAGCAGCGGGAAGCCGATGTTCTTGCGCACATTCATGTGCGGGTAGAGCGCGAACAGCTGGAAGACGAAGGCGATGTCGCGCTCGCGGGCCCGCAGCATGGTAACGTTGTCGCCGCCGAGCAGGATCTGGCCGCCGGTCGGCAGCTCAAGCCCCGCGATCATGCGCAAGGTCGTCGTCTTGCCGCAGCCGGACGGGCCGAGCATGACGAAGAACTCGCCATCCTCGACGACGAAGTTGGAATCCTGCACGGCGACGAAATCGCCGAAAGCCTTTCTCAGGTGCTGGACACGGATTTCGGCCATGATTATTCCGGGAACTTGGAGACGATGATGAACATCACGGTGCCAGCGAGCATGGTGATGAAGGAGTAGGTGTAGAGCGACAGCGCGAAGGGCTGGAACAGCATCAGGAAGCCGATGGCGATCAGCGCTGTCGCGATGTTTTCCATCAGCCCGCGCCGTGCCCAGGCCGGCCAGCGCGATTTGCGGTTCCCAGGCTTGGTCAAGCTCATTTGCGCACCGCGCCGAAGGTGATGCCGCGCAGCAATTGCTTGCGAAGCAGGATGGTGAAAACCAGGATCGGCACCAGGAAGATCGTCGTGCCGGCCGCGACCGCCGGCCAGTCCTGGCCGCCTTCGCCGATGATGGTCGGGATGAAGGGCGGCGCGGTCTGCGCCGTGCCGGAGGTCAGGAGAGCTGCGAACGCATACTCGTTCCAGGCGAAGATCAGGCAGAAGATGGCGGTCGCGGCTATGCCGGTCGTCGCCTGCGGCAGCACGGTGCGCCAGAAGGCCTGCAGCCGCGTGTAGCCGTCGATCATTGCCGCTTCTTCATATTCGCGCGGGATCTCGTCGATGAAGCCCTTCAGCAGCCAGACAGCCAGCGACACATTGACCGCCGTGTAGAGCAGGATCATGCCGAGCGCGGTGTCCGACAGGCCAAGCTCGCGGTACATCAGATAGATCGGAATGGCGACGGCGATCGGCGGCATGAAGCGCGTCGACAGGATGAAGAACAGGAGGTCGTCGGCGAGCGGCACCTTGAAGCGTGAGAAGCCGTAGGCCGACAGCGTGCCTAAGAACACGGCGCAGAAGGTCGAACCGAAGGCGATGATCAGCGAATTGACGAAGCGCGGCAGGAAGTTGGACGGACCGGCGATCACCATGTTGCGCTTGCGCGTGGTCTCGTCGCAGAAGCCCGTCGCCGGACCCAGCGAGTTGATGTATTCCGGCGTCTGCCGGGTCCGCGTCGTGAACAAATTGCAGTAGCCCTCAAGACTGGGCTGGAACAGGATCTTGGGCGGATAGGCAATCGAATCCGGCGGCGTCTTGAAGCTGGTGGCGAAGATCCACAGCAGCGGCACGATCGAGATCAGTGCGTAAAGCACGATGATCGTGCCGGCGATCCGTTTCGAGTTGCTGCTCGGTGCGACGACCGAATGGGCTGTGGTCAGGCTCATCTCTGCTTCACCTTGTTGAGCGCCTTGACGTAGATGTTGGCCAGGCCGAACACCGCCACGAAAAGGATGATGGCGAAGGCCGAGGAATAACCGGTGCGCCAGCTTTCGAAAGCCTGCCGCTTCAGCGTTATCGAGGCGACCTCGGTCGTCGAGCCCGGCCCGCCGCCGGTCAACAGATTGACCATGTCGAACATCTTGAAGTTCTCGATGCCGCGAAACAGCACCGCCAGCATGATGAAGGGCAGCGCCATCGGCAGCGTGATCGACCAGAACTGCCGCCAGTTCGAGGCGCGGTCGACCTCGGCCGCCTCGTAGATGTATTCGGGGATGGAGCGGAGGCCCGCGAGGCAGATCAGCATCACGTAGGGCGTCCACATCCAGGTATCGACGATGATGATCGACCAGGGCGCCAGCGACACGTTGGAGAGCATCTGGATATCGGTCGGCGGAATCCTCGTGACGAAGGAGATCGCATAGGCGAACAGGCCGATCTGCGGCTCATAGAGGAAGCGCCAGAAATTGCCGACCACCGCCGGCGACAGCATCATCGGCACCAGGATCAGCGTCGTCCAGAAGGCGTGGCCTCGGAACTTCCTGTCGATCAGCCAGGCCAGCGTGAAGCCGATCAGCGTCTGCAAAAGGATTGTCCAGAACACGAAATGCGCGGTCGTCTGCATGGCGATCCAGATATCCTTGTCGCCGAGGATGCGCTGGTAGTTGGCAAGGCCGAGATTTTTCACCACCTCGTTCGGGCGGTTGGCCCGGTAGTTGGTGAACGACAGATAGATCGCCCAGAACAGCGGGAAGATGTTGATGGCCAGCAGCAACAGGATCGTCGGCGAGATGAACAGCCAGGCGAGGCCCTTGTCGCTGATGCCCCGGACCTTGCGGGCCAACGGTTCCGGGGTCGCCCGGGCAACGTTCTCCGCGGTCCGATTGAGCATGGTGAGTCCTGCTTCGGTCACTTGGTCGTCTCTGTCATGGAATTTATCTGAACTGCATCCCGTGCCAAGGGGCGGCACGGGATGCTTGGCTTAGCTCGGGAGGAGCTGGTTACATCTTGCCATCGTCCTGGAAGACCTGGGTCCAGTCCTTGACCAGGCCGTCGAGCGCATCCTTGGCCGAACCCTGGCCGGCGACGACATAGTCGTGGAAGCGCTTCTGCGAGGCCTGCAGCAGCGGGGCGTAGCTCGGCTCGGCCCAGAAGTCCTTCACGATGGCCATCGAGTCGAGGAAGGTCTGCGCGTAGGGCTGGCTGGCCGGGAATTTCGGATCCTTGACCACCGCGTTGAGGCAGGAATAGCCGCCGAGCGACCACCATTTGGCCTGCACGTCCTTGTTGGCGAACCACTTGATGTATTTCAGCGCCGCCTCCTGCTTGTCGGAATAGGACACCACGGAGATACCCTGGCCGCCGAGCTGGGCGAACTGCTCGCCGTCGGGACCCTTCGGGTTGACGAAGTAACCGATCTTGTCGCCGCCGACATTCTCGTCCTTCTGCAGGCCCGGCCATGTGAAGGCGAAGTTCATGTGCATCGCCACCTGGCCGGATTTGAAGGCATCGACGCCTTCGCCCATGTAGCTGTTCGAGGCACCGGGCGGCGTGCAGCAATCATAGAGCGCCTTGTAGAATTCCAGCCCCTTCACCGACTTGTCGGAGTTGACGAAGCCTTCCATCTCGTAGGGCTTCTTGGGGTTTTCGTATTGGAAGCCATAGCTGTAGAGCACGTCCATGGCGCCCATGGTGATGCCTTCGGAGCCGCGCTCGGTGTAGATCGAGGCGCCATAGACGGTCTTGCCGTCGATCTCGCGCTTCTGGAAGAACTCGGCGACCTGCTTCAACTGGTCGAAAGTGGTTGGCGGGCCGAGGTCCCAACCGTACTTCTCCTTGAATTCCTTCTGCAGCTCCGGCTTGGAGAACCAGTCCTTGCGGTAGGTCCAGCCGACGACGTCGCCCATGGCCGGCAGCGCCCAGTAGTTCGGCGTGTTCTTCGGCCATTCCGAATAGCCGACGACGGTTGCCGGCACGAAATCGTCCATGCTGATCTTCTCCTTGTCGAAGAAGTCGTTCAGCTTGACGTAATGGCCGTTCTCGGCAGCGCCGCCGATCCACTGGCTGTCGCCGATGATCAGGTCGCACAATTTGCCGTGCGAGTTGAGCTCGTTGAGGAAACGGTCGGCATAGTTGCTCCACGGCACGAACTCGAATTTCATGCCGATACCGGTTTCCTTGGTAAAATCCTTGGACAGTTCGACAAGCGCGTTGGCCGGGTCCCAGGCGGCCCAGCACAGGGTCAGGTCTTCAGCGTGCGCGACGTTCGCGACGGCTGTCGACGCTGTGATTGCCGAGGTCAGTCCCAACGCCAGTTTCAAGCTCGATTTCATGACTTCCTCCCATTTGCGAAACGCGCCCGGATGACGGTTTCAAAAAGCCCTCAACCCCTCTCCTCAGGGGCCCAAACATGGCTGCGCGGTTACACTGCAGATGTTTAGTAATTTGTTTAGTGATGCAATTTTTACTAAACAAGGCAAGCGAATTCGTTGCTGCGCCGCAGCATGCTTATGGCGATGGCTGAAAACGTTGGGAAAAGCGCGGGTCGCTGGCCGGCTTACCGAAGCTGTTCAGGCCGATTCTGACCGGGACGTGGGGCAACCTCGGCTTCAATCGACCCTTCTGGTGCTCACCATCACCTTGCGGATCGCCGGCGCCGGCGGCAGCAGCGCGCGGATATCGGCGAACGGGAACGACGGTTCGAAACGGAAGGCTTCGGCCGATGAGCCTTGCGCGCCGTTGCACTGGCCGGCGCGAAAGGCGTTCTGTGTCCGCGCAATGTCGACGAAGCGGTCGGGATCCTGCGATTGATGCATGCGGATCGCCTCGGCCTTGACGTCGGCATGGGCGGAAATGTCGACATAGTGCGTCGGCGAAAAACCGGTGCCGCCCATCGTGTCGGCATGCAGCACTGGGACGGCGAAAGACGCCGCGATACGAACGCCGTCCGACAGCGCGCGATGGTCTGCATGATAATCGTTGGGCGCATGCGTGATCACCAGATCCGGGCCGATTTGACCGATCAGTGCTTTCAGAGCTCCAATCAGCGCTGCATCGGCCACCAGCTCGCCGTCCGGGAAGTCGAGGAAGCGTGGCACTGCGCCTACCAGCGCGGCCGCGGCCGTTGCTTCGTCGCGACGGACACGAGCGAGAACAGCGGGATCGCTCGAGCCGCCCCTGGCACCATCCGTGGCCATGGCAAAAGTGAGTTCTGCGCCTTGCGCGGCATAGGCGGCCATCGTACCGAACATGAAGATCTCGATGTCGTCCGGATGCGCACCGAGCGCCAGGATTTTCAAACGACTCTCTCCCCGGAATTGGAACAACGTGACGAACGGAATCCTGCTCGCCCTGATCGCCTACGCAAGCTATTCGGGTAGCGATGCCGTTGTCAAAAGCCTGGGCGGTCAGCTCACGATCTTCGAGATCGGCTTTTTCATAACCTTGTTCGCGGGCTTCTTCCTGTTCTTCACGCGGCCCGCGGGCGAACGCTGGCGCGATTTCTGGCGCACCAGAAGGCCATGGGCGGTGCAGGCGCGTGCCTGGGCGGGCATCGCTTCCGGCGTGCTCAGTGTCTACGCCTTCACCACCATTCCGCTGGCCGAGTCCTATGCGTTGATATTCCTGGCGCCGCTCTGCGTCACCATTCTCTCCACGGTGATCCTCAAGGAGAAGGTCGGCCCCTGGCGCTGGCTGGCGGTGGTCGCCGGTTTCGCCGGTGTCATGCTGGTGGTGCGGCCGGGCTTTCGCGAGCTCAATCTCGGCCACCTTGCCGCCTTCGGTGTTGCTTTCCTCGCCGCCACCAGCGTCATCCTGATGCGCTCGCTGGCGCAGCAGGAAAAGCGCACCACCATGCTCGGCGTGCTGGTCGGCTACGGCCTGCTGTTCAACGGCATCGGTGCCGCCGCCACCTCGTTCACCGTTCCCGACGGCAAGCAGTTGCTGTGGTTGGTGGCGGCCGGTGCCTTCACAGCAGGTGGACAATTCCTTCAACTGCTGGCCATGAAATACGCGCCTGCCAACCGGGTCGCGCCGACGCATTATTCGCAGATCGCCTGGGCGGTGATCCTCGGCGCGTTGTTTTTCCAGGAATATCCGGACGGGCTGTCGCTGGTTGGCCTGGCGGTCGTTGGCGGCGCCGGCCTGTTGACCATGGTGCGTGAGGAAGCGCGGCTGGGGACCGTGCGCTGGAACCCGTTTTCGCGTACCCGGCTTTGAACCGACTCTGGTTGCGCCCTGGCCGTAACCGCTGATATGCGGGCGCCATGACCACAAAACCCCTGCCGGAGCTTCCTGTGTCCGTCGTGCTGCCGGCGCTGAGGGAAGCGCTTGGCGATGGCAACAGCGCCGTGCTGGTGGCGCCGCCCGGCGCTGGCAAGACCACGCTGGTGCCGCTGGCGCTGCTTGACGCGCCTTGGCTCGGCGCCGGCAAGATCATCCTGCTTGAACCGCGCCGCCTCGCCGCTCGCGCCGCCGCTCGCCGGATGGCTGAGTTGCTTGGTGAGGAACCCGGCGCCACCGTCGGCTACGCCATGCGCATGGAAAACCGCATTTCGGCAAAGACCAGGATCGTGGTCGTCACCGAAGGCGTGCTGGCGCGCATGATCCTCGACGATCCCGAACTGCCCGGTGTTTCGGCTGTCATTTTCGACGAATTCCACGAGCGTTCGCTCGACGGCGATTTCGGTCTCGCTCTGGCGCTCGACGTGCAGGGGGCGCTCAGGCCGGATCTGCGCTTGACTGTGATGTCGGCGACGCTCGACGGCGCGCGCGTCGCCAAACTCATGTCGGGCGCGCCGGTCGTCGAAAGCGAGGGTCGCGCCTTTCCCGTCGATATCCGTTATGACGAACGGCCGGCCGGCATCGCCATCGAGGACGCGATGGCCAAGGCGATCCGCGCCGCCCTTGCCGACGAGAGCGGCAGCGTCCTTGCCTTCCTGCCCGGCCAGCGCGAGATCGAGCGCACCGCCGAACGGCTGGCCGGCAAGGTCGGCACCGATACCGACATCGTCCCGCTCTACGGCATGCTGGACGGCAAGGCGCAGGACGCGGCGATCAAGCCGGCAACATCGGGCCGCCGCAAGGTGGTGCTGGCCACCTCGATAGCCGAAACCTCGATCACCATCGACAGCGTGCGCGTCGTCATCGATTCCGGCCTGTCGCGGCTGCCGCGCTATGAGCCGGCCAGTGGCTTGACCCGACTGGAGACCGTGCGTGTCAGCAAGGCTTCCGCCGACCAGCGCGCCGGCCGTGCCGGGCGCACGCAGCCAGGCGTCGCCATCCGGCTGTGGCGGGCCGAGCAAACGGCTGCACTTCCTGCTTTCACGCCGCCGGAAATCCTTGAGGCCGATCTGTCCGGACTGCTGCTCGATTGTGCTGCCTTCGGCGTTGCCGATCCGTCAGCGCTCGCTTTTCTCGATCCGCCGCCTGTTCCGGCCCTCAATGAGGCAAGGGGGCTACTGCGCGCGCTGGATGCCATCGACCACACGGGGCGCCTGACGGAGGCGGGTGCAGCGATGCGCAAGCTCGCTCTGCCGGTGCGGTTGGCGCATATGGTTGCCGAGGCATCCCGGAGCGGTCATGCCTTCGAGGCGGCGATGCTTGCCGTGCTGCTTACCGAACGCGGCCTCGGCGGCGACGGCGCCGATCTGGAGCGGCGGCTGATGCGCTTTCGCGGGGAAAGATCTCCGCGCGCTATCGTCGCCAAGCAGCTCGCCGAAAGGCTGGCAAGGCAGGCTGGCGGGGCGAAGGGCAGCGAAGCTGCGGCCGCCGGTCTCCTGCTCGTGCACGCCTGGCCGGATCGGGTGGCGAAGGCGCGCGGCGAGCGCGGCCGTTTCGTGCTGGCCAACGGCTCCGGCGCCATGCTCGACGCCGCCGACCCGCTGGCGGGCGAGCCGTTTCTGGTCGTCGCCGACCTGCAGGGCAAGGCACAGAATGCGCGCATCACGGCGGCAGCGGCGATCGGCGAGGACGATGTCCGTGTCGCGTTGGCGGACAGGATCGAGGCGCGCCGTGAAACGAGCTTCGATCGGGACAAGCGCGCCGTGCGTGTGCGTGAAACCGTGCGCCTTGGCGCCATCACGCTCGCCGAGCGCATGCTGCCGCCGCCAACGGGGGCCGACGCCGACCGCGCCGTCCTCGATGCCGTGCGCCAGCACGGGCTGTCGCTGCTGACCTGGAGCAAGGAGGCGCAAACGCTGCGCCAGCGGCTTGGCTGGCTGCATCGCGGCCTGGGCGCGCCATGGCCCGATATGGCGGATGACGCCCTCGTCGAGCGCCTCGACGACTGGCTGCTGCCTTACCTCGCCGGCGCGGCATCGTTTGCCGCCATCGATGCAGGTGTTGTCTCGGCCGGACTGGCCAGCCTCGTGCCGCATGATCTGCAGCGCAGGATCGATATGCTGGCGCCAACCCATTTCGACGCTCCGTCCGGCAGCCATGTGCCTATCCGCTATGACAGCGAATGGCCGGTGCTGGCGGTTCGCGTGCAGGAACTGTTCGGGCTCGACCGGCATCCCGCCATCGCCAATGGCACTGTGCCGCTGACGCTCGAACTCCTGTCGCCGGCGCACCGGCCGATCCAGACGACGCGCGACCTGCCCGGCTTCTGGCGCGGCTCCTGGGCCGACGTGCGCGCCGACATGCGCGGCCGCTATCCCAAGCATGTCTGGCCGGAAAACCCGCTGCTCGCCGCCGCCACCGCCAGGGCCAAGCCGCGCGGGACCTAGCCTTTGGAGCTTCGCGGCTGTAATTCATGGCCATGATCAACGTTTTGCGTTCGCCCGATTTCCAGCAGAGCCAGAGACTGCGCCTCAACACGCTAATCCGGTTGCGATGGCTTGCCATTGTCGGTCAGAGCCTGGCGGTGCTCGTCGTCGCCTATGGGCTGAAGTTTCCGCTGCCGGTCAGCCTCTGCTTTGCCCTGATCGCCTGTTCGGCCTGGATGAATCTGTTTCTCGCCTTTCGCTTTCCGGCGGCGCACCGGCTCACGCCGCTTGCGGCCTTCGGCATCCTCATCTTCGACAGCCTGCAGCTTGCCGGCCTGCTCTACATGACCGGCGGCCTCACCAATCCGTTCTCGCTGCTGATGACCGTGCCTGTCGTCATTTCGGCGACATCGCTGCCCCTGCGCCTGACCGCCATCCTCGGCGGGCTGGTCATGTCGGCGGCGACCTTTCTGGTCTTTGTCCATCTGCCGCTGCCCTGGCATGAGGATGCGCCGCTGGCGATGCCTTTTCTCTATGTCGCCGGCATGTGGATGGCGGTGCTGTCCTCGATCGCCTTCACCGCCATATATGCTTTCCGGGTGGCAGCCGAAGCCCGGCTTCTGGCCAATGCGCTCGCCGCAACAGAGCTGGTGCTGCAGCGCGAGCAACACCTTTCGGCGCTCGACGGGCTGGCCGCCGCGGCCGCGCACGAGCTCGGCACGCCGCTCGCCACCATCGCGCTTGTCGCCAAGGAGATGGAAAAGGCGCTCGGCAAGGATCCGAAATATGGGGAAGACGTGACGCTGTTGCGTTCGCAGAGCGAGCGTTGCCGCGAGATTCTCAAGCGGCTGACCAGCCTGTCCTCGGAGGGTGAGGCGCATCTTTCGCGGCTGCCATTGACATCGCTGGTCGAGGAGGTCACCGCGCCGCACCGGGACTTCGGCATCTCGATCAAGCTTCGGCCCGGCGAACGCATCGGCCCCGAGCCGGTCGGGCAGCGCAATCCGGGCGTCATCTACGGCCTCGGCAACCTGGTCGAGAACGCGGTCGATTTCGCCCGCAAAAGCGTCACCGTGCGCTGGAGCTGGGACGAGGCCACCGTCACCTTCTCGATCGTCGATGACGGCCCCGGTTTTCCGGCCGAGATCATCGACCGCATCGGCGAGCCCTATATGTCGACGCGTCAGGGCAATGAAACCGGCGGTGGTCTGGGCCTCGGCCTGTTCATCGCCAAGACCCTGCTCGAACGCTCTGGTGCCGTGCTCGATTTCCGCAATTCGAGTGGCCTGGGCGAGGGCGCCATGGTCCAGATATCGTGGCCGCGTGGTGTGTTCCTCAATCCGGAAATCACTTCGGCCAGCATGTTCGACACTGCCTGAGAGCCTTGAAGGACCTCTAAAAATTGGACAAGGAGGCTCAGGAACTATATTTGCGTAAAATTAAGGCAGCAGGAATTTTGAGACTATGACAGGCGACGAGAATATTGGCGCAATGGTTGAAGGCGAGGACACCTCGCTGCTTGTCGTCGATGACGACAAGCCGTTCCTTACGCGTCTGGCCCGCGCTATGGAAGCCAGGGGCTTCGTGGTCGAGACGGCCGAGAGCGTCGAGGAGGCGGTTGCCAAGGCGCGCGCCAATCCACCCGCCTACGCCGTGGTCGACATGCGGCTCGGCGACGGCAACGGCCTCGACGTGGTCGCGGCCATCCGCGAAAAGCGCGAGGATTCCCGCACCATCATCCTGACCGGCTATGGCAACATCGCCACCGCGGTGACCGCGGTGAAGCTCGGTGCGGTCGATTATCTCTCCAAGCCCGCCGACGCCGATGATATCTTCGCCGCACTCACCCGCACCGCCGGCGAGCGCGCGGCGCCGCCGGAAAACCCGATGTCGGCCGACCGCGTCCGATGGGAGCATATCCAGCGCGTCTATGAGATGTGCGAGCGCAACGTCTCCGAGACAGCGCGCCGGCTCAACATGCACCGTCGCACCTTGCAGCGCATACTGGCAAAGCGCGCGCCGCGTTAAGGCCACCGTTTGCCATCTTGCCGATTGAAACCCGCCGAAACAGGCGGCATGACGGAGGCGACATGCAGAATCTGAAGCAGCGGCCGATTTCCGTCTTCCGCGAATTTCTCGATAGCGAAGCGGCCGGCGGCATCATCCTGATGGCGGCGGCGGCACTTGCGTTGATCGTCGCCAACTCGCCGCTCGCCGAAACCTATTTCTCCGTGCTCCACGCCTATCTCGGCCCGCTCAGCGTCTCGCACTGGGTCAATGACGGGCTGATGGCGGTGTTCTTCCTGCTCGTCGGGCTGGAGATCAAGCGCGAGATGCTGGACGGCCAGCTCTCCACCTGGCCTCGGCGCGTGCTGCCCGGCATCGCCGCCGCCGGCGGCATGCTGGTTCCGGCACTCGTCTATGTCGCCGTCAACCGCAACAATGCGGCCGCCCTGTCCGGCTGGGCGATCCCGACCGCCACCGACATAGCTTTTGCGCTCGGCGTGCTGTCGCTGCTCGGCAGCCGCGTGCCGGCTTCGCTGAAGGTGTTCCTCACAGCATTGGCCATCATCGACGACCTCGGTGCCGTCATCATCATCGCCATCTTCTACACCAGCGGCTTGTCGCTGGCTTATCTGGGTGCCGCCTTCGCAATCATTGCCGCGCTTGTCGTGCTCAACCGCATGCGGGTGATGACGCTTGTGCCCTATCTCGTTCTGGGCGTCGTCCTGTGGGTTCTGGTGCTGAAATCTGGCGTCCATGCAACGCTTGCCGGCGTGGCGCTGGCGCTGACCATCCCGCTTGAGCGCTCCGCCGGGATCGGTCACGATCTGGACCATTCGCCGCTGCACCGGCTCGAGCACGGCCTGCACAAGATTGTGGCTTTCGTCGTCATCCCGATCTTCGGCTTTGCCAATGCCGGCGTTTCGCTCGCCGGCCTGACCTTTGGCGCGCTGATCGAGCCGTTGACGCTGGGTGTCGCCGCCGGCCTGGTTGTCGGCAAGCTGGTCGGCGTGTTCGGCTCCTCGGCACTTGCCATCAGGCTCGGTCTTGCCGACCTGCCCGCCAATGCCGGCTGGACGCACATGATCGGCATATCGCTGCTGTGCGGCATCGGCTTCACCATGAGCCTGTTCATCGGCCTGCTCGCCTTCGCCGGCGACGTGGCGCTGCAGGACGCGGTCAAGGTCGGCATCCTCGCCGGCTCCTTCATCGCCGCCATCCTGGGCGCTGCCGTGCTGCTCATGGCGTCCGCTAGGGGTGGCGTGGAGGACGGCGAAGAGGAGAGCCGGTCATAGAGTGAAGGACGCCGCTACTCGCTCTCACCCTCCAGCGCCGGCACCGACACGCCGGCAAGCTCCGCCGCCAGCAGCCGCGAAGCGCCGGCCCGCGCGATCCGCAGCATCAGCGCCTTGCGCGTTGCCGCTGCCATGCGGTGCTCGGGCGCATCGCGCAGGATCTCGGCGCCATAGCCGTCGGAAAGGATGAAGCCGCATTCCTGCGGGAAGATCTCCGAGGGGACGCCGGGATGGGTGGCGAAGAAGAAGCGGTCGGAATGCAGCCGGTAGTCGGGCCATTTGCGGTCGACCCTGAAATCCTCGATCGAGGATTTGATCTCGATGATCCAGATATCGCCCTGCCGGGTCAAAGCGACGAGGTCGGCACGGCGGCCGGTGGCCAGCGACAGTTCGGGCAAGACATGCGCGCCCATATCCATGAGCAGCCGCTGCACACCGCGTCGCACCAGCATGGCGCGTTCGGACTGGCGACCGTCGATGAGAGGGTTGATGGGGATGGGCGAGATGATCGGCATGCCAGGCACCATGCCAGATTCTGTTCACGGTTTGAACCTGTTTTATGCAGGCGATTGTATATTCGATATACCCGGATATACCCAAAAGAAGTCAGGCATTGATCCTTGAAAGATTGAGCTTGTGGTGCACACCATCGTTCTCATGGGGACGGGCGGCACAAAATTGAACAGCACTGATGGTGAACAACTGTGGGCCTTTGACCTTGATGCTCTGCGCAAGGCTTTCAGAAAGTCCGTTCAGGAGCATAAAGTCACCACGGCTGATTGGGCGGAGCACGCCAAGCAGTTCCTGGAAAAACAAAGAGATCGTCAGCGCAAATCGACTTGATATGCTGCGCCGGTCAATTTCCATTTGGTAACTTTAAGATAGCAGCGAAAAAATCTTTGCGCGTCACCAACCAAAGTCAGATGCAACCGCTTTAGTTCCGCGAATGCCGAATGGCATAAGCAGGGAGACGTCACTTCGACACTTTCGTGAAGTGCGCACCCCATCTGCGGGTGATGCATGGCTTTATGTAAATTAGCTAAAGCGAATATAAGAGAAAAGTGATATTTTGGAAGCAGCCGGGGCTCCCCCAATACACCCCGCTCCGGTCAGGCCCGGTGGCGGTCCACCCAAAGGAAGGCTACCGGGCCGATCCCTGCAACCAACCGGTGCCCCGCTCGTTGATCCCATGCCGGGTTGATCCCCCGGCACTCCAGGACCTGCCCGCTGCCGAGGGGCGGCGGGCCTTTTTTGCCGATTGGATTCCCCGCAGCGATAGCGAAGGCCCCGGCGGGCGCCGGGACCTTCGCGTTGCTGGTCTCGTCAGAAGTGGATCCAGAAGGATCTGCGGAAACATCTGCGGCGCCAATAGCCATTGCGCCAATAGCGACGGCAGACCCGCCTCCACCCGCGTCGGCGACGGCGGCGGTGCCATCTGCGGTGCCGCACCAACTCGACGCCATCCTGGACACTGGGACCATCCGGGTCGAGAATATCGTCGGACGGTTTGTCGAGCTCGTCGAGAATGCCGGGCCCCGTATTCGGGATGCCGGCCAAGGCGGTGGCAGGACGCGCGATTGCGACGACGGTCGCAGCCCCTGCCAGCCCAAGCATTCCAGTCAGAAACAATCGCCGATCCATGCCAACCTCCATCGTTGATCATTGCGACAAGGGAAGACATAGAGCGGCTGATTGACGCGCCCAGATGCCGAAGAAAATTGGGTCAATCGCTCTGCCGTGCCGGCGGCGGGCCTTTTTTGGCGATCTCTGACAATCCACGCGGCCAATGCGCCTGTTCCCGGGGATCATTCCTCCGACAAGCCGGCCGTCGTTGCGGCCGTTTCAATGCTCACCGGCACGCCCTGGCGCAGGGAGTTGCTGACCGTGGAAATCGCCGCGGCCCTTGTGATGATCTCCGCCGGGTCGGAGCCGTCCAGCGTCGTGCATGAAACCGCCATGGTTGACGAGGTCGCGAGCAAAGGCTTGCCTTCGAGGTTCAGCGTCACGGTCACGGCGATCTTGTCGAGCGTTACGCCCATTTCCTCGGCGACGTAGCGAAGATCGTTGCAGAAGCAGCCGCCGATCGCCAGGGCAAGCAACTGGCCGCCATTGAAGCCCAGGCCCATGCCGCCGGCCTTGCCTTCGGGCCGGTCGACGATGATCGTGTGGCCGCCGGCCCAGCCCATGGCGGCTCGCGTGTCCTCCACATTGCGCAGTTCGACGGTCATCGAGACCATTGCGGATGTCCTCCCGGCAGGAGTCGACCAGGCTTCGGGCGTCGTCGACATACGGTCATTATGCAGGCGCAGAGGCGCCCTTGTCGCTGGGCAATGCCGCGCCCGCCATGTCATCAAGGATCGGACAATCCGGCCTTTCGTCGCCGTGACAGGCATGAATCAGTTTCTGCAGCGTCGAGCGCATCGACTGCAACTCGCGCACTTTCTCCTCGATCGCCGTGACATGGGCGGCGGCGATTTCGCGCACGTTTTGGCTGGCGCGGCTGCGATCCTGGTAAAGCGCCATCAGCTGGCGGCAATCGTCGATGGAAAAGCCGAGATTGCGCGCGCGGCGCAGGAAGGCCAGCCGATGGATGTCGTCTCCGGAATAATCGCGGTAGCCATTGGCGGCGCGTGCCGGGGCGATCAGGCCGATCTCTTCATAGTAACGGATGGTCTTGGCCGGCAGGCCGGAGCGGTGGGCGGCGTCACCGACATTCATGACGGTTCTCCTCGATTTCCAGGAACCCATGGAGCAGGCCCCTTGAATTTGCTTCACAATCCTGTGAGTCCTGTTGCCAAAATGCCATAGTGATACGCTTACCGGTACGTCAAGGCAGGCATATAGGCATCGCGCGCTTGGCAAGCAAAGCAAATGCCAGCATGAATGATGATGAGAGAGCGGCCGACTCGTGCCGCCGAGTTTGGGCGGGGCACCGGATCACCTGATGCGCATGAAGTCGTTTGCAATCATCGCCGCACTGGCGCTCTCCACTGCTATCGCCGGTTGCAGCACCATCGGCTCGCAGATATTCTCCAACGACTACGGCGCGGTCACCGACGCCGGTTATCAGCTGCCGCGCATCCCGATCGAGAAAGTGCCGATGAAGTACCATCGGCAGGAAGTGAACTACGATAGCCCGGAAAAGCCGGGCACGATCATCGTCGATACGCAGAACAAGTTCCTTTATTTCATCGAGGGCGACGGAAGGGCCATTCGCTACGGCATCGGCGTCGGCCGCGAGGGCTTCGAGTGGCATGGCACCGCCCACATTGCGCTCAAGCGCGAATGGCCGACCTGGACGCCGCCGAGGCAGATGATCCAGCGCCAGCCGGAATTGGAAAAGTTTGCCGGCGGCATGGAGCCGGGCCTGAAGAACCCGCTCGGCGCGCGCGCCATGTACCTGTTCAACAAGGGCGGTGATTCAGGCTATCGCCTGCATGGCAGCCCGGAATGGAATTCGATCGGCAAGGCGATGTCGTCTGGCTGCATCCGGCTGATGAATCAGGATATCATCGACCTCTATGACCGCGCCTCGGTCGGCGCCAAGGTCATCGTTCTCTAGAGGCAGTTTTCGTACGCGGACCGTCTAGGCAACAACGGACGTCCCAAGCAGAAAACCGGGCAATTCGGCCCGGTTTTTTGTTGTTTGCGCGATGCGACGCCTGCTCGGCGGTCAGGACACCGCCGAGAACGCGGTGGGAACCAAAATTTGGTTGATGATTGTCTCGGTGATCTGGCCATCACGCTCGGAATCTTCCCGCGCCTGCGTCCAGGCAGGGTCCTTCACGAACGCCGTCCAACGCTCTTCGCGTTCGGCCAGCGATTCCCATGCCAGCATGTAGGTCAGTTCGTTGTTCGAAGCTCCGATCAGCGTGGTAAAGAAACCCGCTTGGCGGATACCGTGCTTTTCCCATAATTTGAGCGTGATCTTGTCGAAGCGATCAAGAAGCGCCGGCAAGCGTCCCGGCAAAGCCCGGTAAACCCGAAGTTCGTAGATCATTTTGGAATTCCTTCTGACCGATGCGCCGGAAGCGAAGAAATCGGACCAGACGGTCAGCAGGGTAGAATTGTCAAAACGGGCGTCAGGAGACCTGCTCGACCTGCTGCACTTCCGGCACGAAATGGCGCAGAAGGTTCTGGATGCCGTGCTTCAGCGTCGCCGTCGATGACGGGCAGCCGGCGCAGGCACCCTTCATGTGCAGGAACACCGTGCCATTCTCGAAGCCGCGGAAGGTGATGTCGCCGCCATCCTGGGCGACCGCCGGGCGCACCCGCGTGTCGAGCAGCTCCTTGATGGTGATGACCAGCTCCTCGTCGGCCTTGTCGTAGAACTCACCGGTCTGGCTGGTCTCGGCGGCCGGGCCGGCCTTGGCCATGACGGGCGCGCCGGACATGAAATGCTCCATGATGGCGCCGAGGATCGCCGGCTTCAAATGCTGCCAGTCGGGGCCATCCTTGGTCACGGTGATGAAGTCATAGCCGAAGAAAACGCCGGTGACGCCAGGAATTTCGAACAGCCGGCCGGCCAGCGGCGAGGCGACGGCGGCGCTGTCGGCATCGCGGAAATCGGCGGTGCCTTCCACAAGCACTTCCTTGCCGGGCAGGAATTTCAGCGTCGCCGGGTTTGGCGTCGATTCGGTCTGGATGAACATGGCCGTCTCCGTGCCCGTTTGGGCATCTAGTTTGGAACAATTCTAAATAGGCTCAATTGGCTGGACATTCAAGCGAAACGCATCGCCGGAATGGCTGGCTGGCGGAATGTTTTTTGCGCGCCCCTGGGACGCGCCCGACGGTGTGTTGAGATTTTCAGGTCAGGCCGGCATCACCTGAAAATCAGCACACCTCAGGCCAGGCTGTCTATTTCCTCGTCCGAAAGGTTCTGCGGCACGACAGTCACCGGGATCGGGAAGGCGGCACCCTTGCCGGCCACGGCGCCGACCAGCGGTCCCGGGCCTTCCTTGCCCGCACCGGCGGCCAGCACCAGGATGGCGATGTCCTGGTCTTCCTCGATCAATTTGTGAATCTCTTCCGTCGGCTTGCCTTCGCGGACCACCATCTCGGGCTCGATGCCGAGCTTCTGGCGCACCTTGTTGGCATAGCTGTCGAGTGCGGCGCGCGCCGTGGCGTTGGCTTCCTCGCGCATGATCTTCTCGACACCCAGCCAATGCTGGAAGTCGTCCGGCACGATGACATAGAGCAGCACCAGCGTGCCGCTGGTGCTCTGCGCCCGTTTCGAGGCATAGGCGACGGCACGCTCGCATTCCGGCGTGTCGTCGATGATCGTCAGGAATTTCCTGCGATGGCCGGCTTCGCGGCTGAGGCGTTTGGAGACCATGTCTATCTACTCGGTGTCTTGCGGCGCAATCTGCCACTGCGGCGGACCGGCGGCAAGCCGCCGGCCTTGTGCCAGTGCACCCGATGTCGCGATCAGCCCTGCAGCAGGCCGATAATGTCGCGCACCGTCTTCATCGTCGCTTCGGCCAGCACGCCGGCGCGCTCGCCGCCGTCCTTAAGCACCGCGTCGACATAGGCGCGGTCATCCGAAATGCGGCGCATCTCGCTGGCGATCGGCGCCAGTTTTTCCACAGCAAGATCGGCCAAGGCCGGCTTGAACACGGAAAACTGCTGGCCGGCGAATTGCTTGAGCACATCCGCCTTCGACATCTCGGCGAGACCCGCATAGATGCCGACCAGGTTTTCTGCCTCGGGCCGGCCGGCCAGGCCATCCAGCTCGCTCGGCAACGCTTCCGGATCGGTCTTGGCCTTGCGGATCTTCTTCGAGATGTCATCGGCGTCGTCGGTCAGGTTGATGCGCGACAGATCAGACGGGTCCGATTTGGACATCTTCTTGGAGCCGTCGCGCAGCGACATGATGCGCGCCGCCGGCCCGCCGATGACCGGCTCGGTCAGCGGGAAATAGCCGTTCACGGTCTCTTCGCCGACCTGCATCTCGACGCCGACGCCGAGCGCTGCGATACGGTCGGAGAAGTCGTTGTTGAATTTCTGCGCGATGTCGCGGGTGAGCTCCAGATGCTGTTTCTGGTCCTCACCGACAGGGACGTGGGTGGCACGGTAGAGCAGGATGTCGGCAGCCATCAGCGAGGGATAGGCGAGCAGGCCGAGCGAGGCATTCTCGCGGTCCTTGCCGGCCTTGTCCTTGAACTGCGTCATGCGGTTCATCCAGCCGATGCGCGCCACGCAATTGAAGATCCAGGCAAGCTCCGCGTGCTGCATGACCCGCGACTGGTTGAAGACGATGTGCTTCTTCGGATCGATGCCCGAGGCCAGGAACGCAGCGGTGATAGACCGCGTCTGGTCGGCCAGGTCTTCATAGACGAGTTGGGCTGTCAGCGAATGCAGGTCGACGACGCAATAGATGCAATCGGAGGTGTCCTGCAGGGCAACGAATTTCTTGATGGCGCCGAGATAATTGCCGAGGTGCAGATTGCCGGTCGGCTGGACACCGGAAAAGACGAGTGGCTTGAAGGCGGTCATGATTGTCCTCATGGCTTGTGGAGGGCCGTATAAGCGTGATTCCGAAAAGTTGCAGACTTTTCGGAGCCAATCACGCGGCTGGAAACCGCGCGCGGCGAAAGTCTTGCGACGGGCGCGCTTATGGACGAAGACGGCGCTGCGATCAAGACGGCGCTGCGAGCGTGTCGTGCGCTACTCGTCAAGTTCGGTCTTTGCGATCGGTGGCGCCGACTTGCCAGATCCCCGCTTGACGTTGCGACGGATCATGCCGAAATCGGCGCCCCCGGTGGCAAACGCCGTGATGAAGTACAGCAGCGCCCCACCCGCGACCAGCGACAGCAGCGTCGTCGCCTTGACCACCAGCGGCGAGCCGGGCCCGAGCCTGACGGCGAACCAATGCTCGGCAAAATAGAGCGCTGCCCCCATCACGATAGCCGACAGCACCAGACGTGGAATGCGCTTCATCAGCGGCACGTCGCGGCCCCAGTGGCCGCGCCGGATCAGGACGCCGAGCAGCATCACCGCGTTGACCCAGCCGGCGACGGCCGAGGCCACCGCGATGCCGGGCGCGCCCATCCGTGGAAACAGCGTCAGCGCCGTGGTGACGTTCACCGCCACCGAGATGGCGGCAAAGATCATCGGAGTACGCGTGTCCTCTCGGGCGAAATAGCCCGGCGTGAATGCCTTGATCAGCACGAAGGCCGGGAGGCCGAGGCCGAAGATCGCCAGGATCGCCGCCACCGTCGGCGTCGAGCCGTTGGCGGCGAACGCGCCGCGCTCATAGACCAGCCGTACGATCGGCTCCGACATCACCCAGAGTGCGGCGG